>CAYGYA010000037.1:0-32739 GCA_964354085.1 uncultured Methanosarcinales archaeon | reverse complement strand
CTCATCCATTACAAATGGTAAGGCTCACAAGTATAAATGGTTTTTGAAAAAAACATAGAATAATCATAAATTTGCATAAAATATTAAAACCCAAAAGCTAAGATAAGGTTCATGACAGCAATAAAGGGGTGGGTTTACTTAATCTTGGGAGCTATAATGATTGCTAGCTCACAACTGGTCAAGTACAATGACGGCACTAAACCTTTGAGAGTGTTTCTTTATGTAGGCATACTCTTCATAATAATCGGCATTGGCAAGTACATTTTCAAGAGAGGAGCAAAGAAGGAGCAAAACACCAGGCCTGTGAACCAGGCAATGACCCGGGCGCAGATGCAACAACGCCGAACACAACATCGTGCTCATCAATCATTTAACCAGCAAATAAATTCATCATCTCAGCAAGAACCATCAAATTTCTTCAGGGGCAAACATCAGGTTCAGGCAGCAGGAGAGCAGCCAGTGCAGCATGCAAGCATTATAGCCTGCCCTTTGTGCGGAACCAAACATTATGATTATGCTCATTATTGCATGCGTTGCGGTACAAGGATAAAGGATATTAGAGATCGTTGAAAATAACCAATTAATAACAAAAAAATAGCAAGTGTTAAAAATAAAATCAATCTACAACTAATCAAGCAATCAATAGGGGAGAAAGAATGGACGCAATTGAGTGCATAGCAACCAGGAGAAGCATCAGAAGGTTTCTTAAGATGCCTGTTGACTTTGAGACTATCATGAATATTATTGAGGCAGGCTCTCTTGCTCCCAGCAGTGGCAATGTCCAGGACTGGAAATTCATATTAGTTGATAACCAAGACTTGAAAAAAGAGATTTGCGAGCACAGCCTTGGCCAGGAATGCCTTTACAACGCAGCTTTTCTTATTGTAATCTGCTCTGATCCTGAGCAGACAGAGCTTCACTACGGACTAAGAGGAGAGCGACTTTATACTGTGCAGAATTGCGCAGCCGCAGCAGAGAACATGCTCTTAGCAGCCCATGCTCTTGGCCTTGGAGGAATCTGGGTTGGTGCATTTGACGAGGAGAAAATGAGAGAACTAATGGATATTCCAAAAACTGCAAGACCCCAGGCAATACTTGCCTTTGGCTATCCTGACGAGATACCTGACCACAAGAGAATGAAGGACTTAAGCATAATCACTTATTTCAATAGCTACGGAAATAAGCTAAAGAATGTGCATCATGTTCTCAAAGATTATTCTGTCGAGTGGGAGGAGCGGATGAAAAAGGCGCGCACTATGTTTGGGCGTCTTAGAGAAAAAACTGGTACAGCAACGCAAAAAGCCACTGATAAAATAGGCAAGAAAAGCAGTTCTTTATTTGAGAAATACAAAGAAAGCGTTAAGAAAAAAGTAAAAGTAAGTAAGAAATAATCTGAAATCTACATAAACCTTTAAATAACCCGCTAGTTTTCTTTCTCCTACAATGCCCTTAACTGAGGAATTCAGGGAAGTATTATTCCCTCATGATGAAGTCAGAGTTATACAGGAAGACCTTATCAGGGCTATTAATAAAGCAGTGACAACCCAGCAGAACCTGATTGCTCATGCTCCAACAGGGCTTGGCAAGACAGCAGCAGCCCTCGGACCAAGTATCAAGGAAGCTCTAAAAAAGGATTTGACTGTTTTCTTTATGACCTCACGCCACACCCAGCACAAGCTGGCAATGGATACCATTAATCTAATTAGGAATAAGTACAGGCTCAACTTTACAGCAGTTGATATTATCGGGAAGAAATGGCTTTGCCTGCAGCCTAATATTGACAAGCTTTATCCTCGTGAATTCGCAGATTATTGCAAGAACATGAAAGAGGATGACTTGTGCGAATTCTACAACATGACTAAGGAAAAAGGTGAGGTTTCAAAAAAAGCCCTTGAAGTGGTTAGTGAATTAAAAAAAATCAACAAGACAGACACAGAGAGCATTATTGAGAAGAGCACAGAAAACAAGCTCTGCCCTTATGAAATTGCTTTGCTAATTGCCAAGGATGCAAGGGTGATAGTGGGAGACTATAATTACCTGTTCAATCCTCATATCAGGGAAACTTTTCTCAAAAGGACAAGCAAAGAGCTTAACAAGATAATAATGATTCTGGACGAAGGCCATAACATACCTGAGAGAGTAAAAGACCTGGCTAGCCACAAGATAAGCACTAACACCATAAGGCGAGCATGGGATGAAGCCAAGAGGCATAAGAAAGATGAAATCCTAGAAATACTTGAGACTCTTGAGAAAAAACTCTGGGGCTTGGCAGAAGAAGTTGAGCAAGAAGCATATGTTGAAAAGGACAAGCTTATAGAAGAAATTAGTGAGATGACTGACTATGATGCCATGATTACAGAGATGAGCGCGCTGGCTGACAAGGTAAGAGAAGAACAAAAACAATCGTCACTAGGAACAATAGCAGCCTTCCTGGAAGCATGGACTGGAGATGACAAAGGATTTACAAGAATACTCAGCAGGAGCACTGGACTAAAAGGAGAAGCAATAGTAACCATACAGTACAGGTGCCTTGACCCAAGCCTTATCACCAAGGATGTTATACGAGCAGCCTATGCTACTATAATAATGTCAGGAACTCTCAACCCGACGAGCATGTACAAGGAAATACTAGGATTTGACACAGCAGAAGAAGCCAGCTACAAGAGCCCTTTCCCAGAGGATAATAAGCTCAACATAATCATACCTAAGACCAGCACTAAGTATGAGACCAGAAGTGAAGACCAGTATATGGAAATAGCAGAGATAATTGCAAGAGCAACCAACAAGATACCTGGGAACACAGCAGTGTTCTTTCCAAGCTATGACCTGAGGGATGATATTAACAAGCATTTCACAAAACTGACTAATCGCTTTTTGTTTATTGAGAAGCAGAAGCTCACAAAAAAAGAAAAAATGGAGTTCTTGGAAGCATTTAAGAGCTACAAGAATGTTGGGGCAGTGCTAATGGGAGTAATAGGAGGAAACTTTGGAGAAGGCATAGATCTTCCAGGAGACTTTCTTAAAGGAGTAATAATCGTCGGCTTGCCGCTCCAGAGGCCTGACCTGGAAACAGAAGCTCTCACCAAGTACTATGATGAAAAATTCAAGAAAGGCTGGGATTATGGATATTTGTTCCCTGCGTTCAACCGTGCACTTCAAAGCGCAGGCAGGTGCATAAGAAGCGAAACAGACAAAGGAGTAATCATATTTCTAGATGAGAGATACTCATGGAAAAACTATTATAGATGCTTTCCACCAGGCTGGGATATAAAAACAACCCTTCTATACGAGAAAATGATAGAAGATTTCTTCAAGGAGAACGAGAAATAATAATAAGTCTCAAGAATCTTAAGGCGACTGTGCCATAAACACAACGCTGCCGTTGCACTGGCCAAATGACTGGGCTTGCGGAGGAACCATGAACTGCCAGTAAGTAGAGTTGACTCTTATCTCGTCAGGTGTTGTTTTTGCAGGAATGGTCAGGCCAATGTCCTGGGGCGTTGCTAAGAGTTGATTCTTAGAATTGTAATCAGAGGTGGTATTGGTTGAAAAGCGCTCAAATGAAATGCTTATATTGTTGATTTGGCACAGCATAGACAATCCAGCTCCTGCTGACTCGTTGTCTCCGCCAAAGCCATAAACACTTATGTTCATAGGCATGTTGCCTACATTGCTTATGTTGACCGTGACGTTCTGTGAAGTCTGGTTAGGCTGAAGATTAGAATAATCAATAACGCTGGTAGAGATGTTCAGGGCGAATAATTGATTTATGGTGGTATTATCAGTTAAGTTTGTTGCAGAAGATATGCCCCATGCAAATGCTGTGCAGTTCCAAATGCCATTGATTGCAAAGTGCCATATATTAAACGCGCATACATAATCCGCACTATCCCCCCCGCCAGCGAGGAATGAGCAGCTTGCGTTTGAGTAATGGGTCCTGTTGTTGTCAGCTGCGCCATAACTGACTGTTGTAGAATAAAAGGTAGCATTAACCCCTTCAATGTATGTGTAATCTATAGGGCTTCTTACTGTGATATTGCAGAAAACACTCTTGGTGGTGCCTGCCTGCAGAACTACCTCGTCAATCGGAATGTAATTATTATCATCAACAATTATTGAGGTGATGTTAACAGGCTCTGTAATTAAAGTGATATTTACATGAGCATCAGCACCGCCTATGTTGCCGAGGCTGTCATTGGCATAGGCTCTTACCTCATAGCTCGTTCCGCTCTCAAGGCCAGTCAGGTTCCAGCTGCACTCATATACTGATGGCCCATTATCGCTGCAAATGAATTTCCAGCTGGCGCTGGAGTTCTCCCTGTACTCAAATATGACAGTATCTACAGCTGAGATGGCATCACTTGTCGAGGCATTAACAGTATAAAGCAGGACTGCTATTGTTTCTTCAGCACGAGGCCTGTCAAGCACTGTGATTGGGCCTTGCCGGTCCACGGTTATATTATAGCGAGTATCATTGGCACCCATATTACCGAGCGTGTCATTAGCGTAAGCTCGTATCTCGTATGTTTTTCCATCAGGAAGATTTGTCAGGTTCCAGTCGCAGTTGTAAGTTGGGCCTGTCTTGTTGCTGCATGCGAAATGCCAACTGTCTGTCTGGTTTTGGCGATACCTGAATGTAACGGTATCTACTGCTGATATGTCGCTGACATTAGCATTCAGAGAATAAATGTTGGTCGAGATAATAGTCATGTTACTTGGATTGGTTATGACAATGGCAGGGCCTGTTATGTCTGGCCCAAGATAAAAGAAGGTTGCGTTATAGCCATTGTTGAAGCCAGTTGCGGATGCGAGTGAGACAACAGAATAATTGCCATAGGGCCTATTTGATGTATTAAAGCTTACAGTGGCAAAGCCTGTAAAGGCAGGAGTTTCATTGGTTGTGAACTGCACCAATTCCTGTAACTTATTATTATATGTGGCTGTTGGCTCTTGCAGAGTGGATTTCCTAGCGCGAATATTGTCGACTAGGGCGTAGAAGTCTGTCCCTTCGGCATGTATATGAGATACTAGGTAGTCTGCTGTCAGCTTGGTATTGTCGTTTCCGCTATAGGTGCTTCCTCCATCTACTGTTGCATTGTAGCTTGCTCCTGATGCGTTGAGGATTACATGATGCCAGGTTCCAGTAGAGACTGCTGCATAAGCAGGACCAAAAGCAGCCCAACTCCCACCACTAAATTCAAACCACCCACCATCAGCTGCTGATGATTGTAAACGCCAGGCATAGCCATTACCAAAACTCAGAGAATCAACCCTGAATCCGAATTGGTGTATTGATCTTGATGTTCCTGAAAGGTAAAGATCATACTCGATTATTCCATTTTGGAACATATAGCTCGTGGTCCTTAGCCTTGTATCGTAATTGCCCTTTGACTGGGTAGAGTCAGGGTCATGCCTCAGGCTAGGACTTGGATTGCCCAGACTGGAGCTAACAGAAACAGCGTCAGTATTCTCAGCATCAATAGTCCACTGATCAAGATTATCATTGAAATCGTCAAAGAAATCAAAGGCTGCTGAACCGTTGCTTTTTGCATCAACCCCAGTGCCGCTGTAATAAAGATAAATAATATACCCTGAAGAGGTAATATTGTTATCAATTTTTATCCATACAGTCATGTTCTGCCCGCTTGCTGAGCAGGACTCCACCCAGAAACCGAGCTCTGAATAACCACTGCTATTCGCAAATCTTATTCTTGAGCTATTAGAGCTCACACACTCATTTGACCAGTTCCAGTTTGATTCTACATTACTAGAATTCAATATCAGCTTAAGCGAGTAATTCTTAGGTGTTGAATTCGAGCTTACTGACAAGTTAATTGGTTTCCTATAACGCCAGGAAGAATTAAGCCAGGGAGCAGAAGTTACAGTAGTGTTCGTGTATATGATGCTCGTGCTGACATTAGCACTGAGAGGATTGCCAAATCCATCTTTAACAGTTATATTGACTGGCACTATTTCACCCCGTTCATAAGTGGTCTTGGACAGGTTTACAGTGATGTTGATGCTTGTCGTCTCTCTTATTGTAATGTTCCTTATCCCGCTCTGGCCCAAATTAAAGGCAACATCGTAGCACCGGACCTGCCAGGTATAATTACCGTCAATAAAAGCCACTGTGAAAGGCTGCGTGGTGTTCCTGGTGACATTTGTATCTGTTTGATTAAGAGAGCTGTTAATGTAGATGGAGCAATTAAAGATATTGCTCGCGTCAGTCACATTATAGTAAAATGTAACTAAAAGGCTGCCTATCGTTGCATTCTGGGCGGGGTACATTAGCGAGACGTTGGGAGCCCTGGTATCATTGACCATAACGAAATGAGTTTCCCTGCTCTCAGAATAGTTCTGGTTCTCCAGATAAACTGCAGTGATATTATACACTCCAGAATCTGGGAATAGGGTGATGTTTGTGAGTGGTGATGTTCCATTCCTTATGAGGGTTCCATCCATATATAATTCCACATAGCCTGAAGAGGGAGTTACCATCTTAGCAGTAATATTCACGCTCTTATTTTCAGTAATAGAAAAGTTACCATCTGTGCCATTGAGCGAAAGGTTCACCTCAGAGGCAGCCCTATCCACGAAATAAGCATACTGGGAAGTGTTGCTAATCCTCCCGAGGCTGTCATTGGCGAACCACCTGAAAGCATAGGAGCCACCTCCTAAAGGGGTATAATTGTAAAGGTAGACATTACCACTACTGGCATTCACAGAATAATTACTCAGCACCCCTGAAAAATTGTGCTCAATCCAGACGCCGGCCAAGAAGGTTTCATTAACAGTGATATTAAATCTGTAAACCTGAGGTGCTGCATAAGTAGCAGGCGACGCGGGACTGTACAAAGCATTAGACATGACTGGAGGCACAGTATCTACCTTAACAGTATAATTGCTTGTGGCAAAGCCGTTTCTTCCCGACTTATCATAGCACTGCACATTCCACAGATAAGCGCCATCTAACAAATTCTTTGTGAAATAATTTGGCTGCCCGCTTTGAGGAGTGGTGTTGGCCTGGTCAGGCAAGAAGCTCCCTGTAAAATTACCATATAAAGAGCAGTTCTTTAAATTAGTGTCAGTCGGTGTGTAATTAAATAGCACAGAGGATGAATTGAAAAAAGTATTATTGCCCGGAGTGCCTAGTGAGATGCTTGGGTTTATCAAGTCAACAGTGAAATTCATAGCCAGGGAAGCCCCCTTGGCAAATGACAGATTGTCATAGCAATCGACATACCATGAATATAAGCTGTTAGCAAATCCCGGCACAGTGAAGTAATTAGGATTATGATTGATTACAGAGCTATTAGTCTGATTCTGTGCAGAATTGATGTATAAAGAGCAGTTCTCTATGCCAGAAGCATCATCAACAGTGTAATTAAATGTTATCTGGCTCACAGCCAAATAATCATCATGAGCAGGATAATGAGGTGTGATAACCGGAGGGTCAGTCTCAGCCAATACATTCACGCTTAAGTTATAGCGGTCAGAAGCACCAATAAAACCGTTGCTGTCAGTGCAGTTCACACTCCAGTTATGCTGGCCATTCATGATGAATGCTGTGAAATTCTGGGTCACCCCCTCCTGGATGGTGTAGTCAGGCAATCCTCTCTGGCTTTCATCAACAACCAGAATGCAACTAGCCACAGTGGTCATATTATCGCTCACATTATAATAAAACACCTTGTTATTGGTAATATTCTCATACGTATTATTCTGAGGTGATTCCAGCTTAACCATCGGTGCGTGCGTGTCCACATTTACAGTATAGTTATCAGCAGCATAACTGCTCCTATTTGCCCTGTCATAGCATCTCACATTCCACAAATAAGAGCCATCCTGGAGAGATATTGGGAAGTAGTTGGGCTGCGCATTCAAAGGTGATGCGTTGGTTTGGTTGTTATTCCATGAGCCGCTAAAATTTCCGTATAATGAGCAGTTTGCCAGATTCGTATCGCTGGGTGTGTAGTTGAAATAAAAATTTGATGCAGTAACAAAATTATTATTCCCGGGCCAGTTGAGGTTCACAGCAGGGTCTATCGTGTCAGTGGTGTAAATAAAATAATCTGTGGAGTTTCTTTGATTCCCGAAAATGTCATAGGCAGCAACGCGCCAGTAATAAATCGCATTAGCATCCAAAGCATTGTTAACCAAATAAGATGTGTTGGTTATATTTAGGGTGTAGTAGGTGAAGTCTGGGCTGCCAAAATCAGAATCCTTGTCAATTAGTATGGTGTAGTTTGAGAATTGCGTTTCAGATGAGTTCTGCCAGCTAAGGTTTGGTAAGAGGTTTGAGGAAAAAGTATTGTTCCCGGGAGCTAAGAGGTTGAAAGGAGATGGGAAAGTCGCACTTATCGTGAAACTTAGGTTAGTGTACTGCGTATTATTTATGTTACCAAACACATCAACAGCTATTATGTTGGTAACATTATAAGTTCCTGTGTGATTGGTATCACTAAAATTAAGGTAGTAAATATTGCCGCCATTCTTGCTCATGGAAAAATTAATCGACGTACCATTCCAGTAAAGTATGGTTGCATTCACACCAGTTATGTTGTTGTCATCAGTCACCGTAACATTAAGCTTCACTGTTTCTGACTGGTTTATCGCAGTCGTGTTCAGGGACGCATTGATAATAGCAGGAGGAATTGATTCTTCCTCTCCTCCAAGAGTGATGCTTGGCTCTGGCTTAAGATATTTTCTTACTTTGATATTATCAACCAAGACATAGTAATCTGTTCCTGTTGCGTGTACATGAGATACTAAGTAGTCCAGGGTCAGTTTGGTATTGTCTGTTCCGCTGTAGGTGCTTCCTCCGTCTACTGTTGCGTTGTAGTTTGCTCCTGATATGTTGAGGATTACATGATGCCATGCTCCTGTGGATACTGCAGGGTAAGCTGTTCCAAAGCCTGTCCAGCTTGTTCTTCCGGCGAATTCCAGCCAGCCGCCATCAGCTGTTGAAGATTGAAGCCTCCAGCAATAGCCGTTTGTGAAGTTTATGTTTGGCACTCTGAACCCGAATTGGTGTATTGATCTTGCTGTTCCTGAAAGGTAAAGGTCATACTCGATTATGCCATTCTGAAACTTATAGATAGAGGTTATTAGTCTCGTATCGTAATTTCCCTTTGACTGGGTAGAGTCAGGATTATGCCTTAGGCTAGGGGCAGGGTTGCCCTGGCTGAAATTTGCGAGGACAGTGTCTGTGTTCTCAGAATCAACAGCCCACTGGCTTAGGTTTCCGCTGAAGTCATCCCAGAAATCGTAAACATTGCTTTTGTTAATAGGAGGCGCTCCTGCACTAGGATTCCCATAATATACATAGTAATTGTTGTCGTAGCTAGCCCCTGTTATGTTTACCTGAAGCTTGAACAATATCTGGGTTGTTGTCGAATTGAATGCAGTTATATTAATCCTGTCCAGCTCGATGTTGCCTGTCCCGTTCCAGTAAACTATTCGTGTGTCATTGCCAGTAGTCCTGAATTTCGCTCCGGTAGTGTTCAACACCAGCATCACAGTGTAGCCATTTTCGACAATTAATGTTGCATTGTTATTTGTAATATTAAGCTGTTTCCTGTACAACCAAGACCTGTTCCACCAAGAATGGCTCGCATTATTATGGGCGTATTCAACATCATCACCGAAGCTGAACTCGAGGTTATGCACGCCTGATGTCAAAACTTTGCTCAGCTCAAACGAAGTTTCATTACAAGAATAATCTGCTATAACTACAGAATCATTAATCCAAGAATATTCTAGAGACTCTTCTCCGCATCTCAGTTCCAAGAACTTAAGATCATATCCTGATTCAGCATAATCAGTCCAGGTTGACCCGTCAACTGCCCGTATAGTAAGAGTCGCTTTACCAGTGGTATTGAAGGCCACTGTCCAATTATCTCCCACTGTTGGAAAACTTTGGACATTAATTATCGTGATATTGGTTTCAGCATAGCCAGGATCTTCAGGGCTAAGCTCTATCTCATAGTCCTGCCCCGGTATTAGATCCATTATTTTCTGCCAGGCTCCCAAACATAGCTGGTTTTCAAAATCCCATTCCTTACATTTCCAGAGCTCTGTGCCGACCGCAGTGCTTGTTGCTGTTCCGTTAGTGAAGTTTAGCCTGCTTGGATCAAGAGCAAAAGCCTTTAATATCTTTTTTTGTTTTATATTAATCCTGCCCAGAGAGACATCATCTACCCCGATACTAAGATTCAAGGAAACATTATTTTCTGCCAGTTTAACATTCCTCAATATTATTCTATGAATGAGTTTTTTATTAGGGATTATCTCCAGGGAAGCAAAATCTCCCTTTTGGTCATAGGCACTGATATTTACTTTTTCATCAGTGCCCCTGCTGTCAGCAACTTTTATAGCCCATTTCCTCAGGATCGGCTTTATCTCTAAGTCATAGGACCCTAGGACATTGTCAAGGTTGTCTGCCAGGATTAGCTTATGCATTCCCAATCCTGCAGGAACAAAGGTAATGACTTTCAAGTCTCCCATGTATCTCTTGGAATCCCCCGCGAAAGAATGATACAGTCTGAAATTATCCCAGTCACTAATATTTAGGAAGACTCGTACAGGCTCTCCTTCAAGGTATTCTTTCTTATCAGTTGAGATTAAGTTAAATCCGGTGAGAGCACCTGAAGATTGGTTCAGCATTTCTTTTTTTGGAGGCGCAGTCCGGGTTTTAATAGATGCATTCTGAGATGTGTTCTCGACCGTTGGTTGAGAAGAACGCGGCAACCCATTCAACCCATTCTCTTTCCCAGAGGGACCGGAGATATTCCTTACGCTAACATTGAATGAGAAAGAATAAAAAATAGCCCCGGTTGATTTCTCAACCAGGGCAATGGTGTAGATACCTTCTTCTGTTGGATAGAAAAACATTACAGAGTTAAAGTCTCCCTTGTAAGTATATGAATTGTTTTGCGCTGAGATCATAAGATAGTACTCATTATAAACTTCAGTGGCTATACTAATATTAAGAATAACAGTATCCTCAGCGTAATAGGATTCCTTGTCAGCGGATAACGGTTGAATTACAGACTGATTTGTAGACTCTCCTAAGCTTAAAATAGGACTTATAAGGATAATAATAAATAGAATACTTGCAAGTACAAAATACTTTATGCGCATCTACACCACCACGATAACTAATTAAACAACACATCTAATTTTACTTAATTACATATCAAAATCTACCCTTAATGATGATGTGCTTTCATCAATTGCTTTCTTCTCTTAACAATAAGCAGCATCAAAATGATTATTACAGCCGCTAAAATGATTAAGATAGTGACCCAGCTGAAGGCCTTGCCTGCGCCAGGAGGCATGCCTGAAGGATTAACATTAAGGATAGAGCTCCTGTCAAAAGTCAATTTCTTGTTATATAAGACTCGACCAGTAATAACATACTGACCATCCTGAGTTGGATTAAAATAAGTTCTTAATTTTACAGTTTCACCAGGCATTACATCAAGCGAGTCTGTGTCAATAACCTTGAAAATATTTTCCCCAGAATTAATCGTGCCTTTGAATTTAGCACTCACTACTCTTGAGCCCAAATTCCTAAAGACGGCATCAATAGGTACAATGTCCCCAACCTTAGCCCAAGCAGCATTCTCAATGTTTACCAACTCTCCTTTGTCACTCACGCCTCCTCTTTCAATCACACTCATAGTAAGAAAAGCAGAAACGCCCTCGCCACAGAAGGGAGTTCTCACCTTAACCCAATATTGCCCTATCTCAAGGTTTTGAGCAATAGAATAGAAAATTCTTTCCTGCACTGTTGGAAGGATGCTGCTGTTAAGTGTAAAGTTAAAAGTCTTAACCAATTTTGTCTGGTCCTGATTCCAGAATTCCAGGATGAAACTTGGTTTTATACGCACATTGCCATTGTTAGTCACCACAGCATAGAGCTCAATAGGATAATTTTCTTCAACATCATTAAGCTCAAACCCTACTACATTACAACTCACAATCTCCTGACCAGTTATGTCTACTCCAAGTCTAATGCCAATAGCAGCTCTGACAGCAGTGCCGAATTGCCCTTCAGGTCCTGCAAGAGCGCCAGTAACAAATCTGACAGAGCCAGTATAGTGTTGGTTCTTGACATCATTAGGAGGCTCAATAACCACAGCCACAACATAAGGATGGTCTCTACTTATGAAAAACGGTTGTATAGAGGGCTCTAGCCTCACCCAATCAGCAAGTTCCCCCTCTATCTTATAGGTAATGCTCAGGTTAAAATCAGTGTCTGTAGTGAGAGTCACAAGCTCTTGCGCATAGCCGTTCTTAAGAACGTTCTTAAGGTTTATAACGCCCTTATTAGCACCTACAACTGTAGCTTCAGCAAAAAATGAGTTACACAGGAATATGGCGCATAACAAAACAACAGCCAAGGCACTGCGTGTTTTCTTAGTTAAAAAGCTGAACAAAAGCACCACCCGCTATTCTTCTCCTAAACATTAATTTTTACCTAGTTTTTCTCTTATCCAGAGCTATATAAATCTTTCTGAAAAAGGACTGCCCTTAATAAAAAGTCAAAACGCCCGCACAAGCAAAGCTTATTTAACTTAGTTTAATAAGTTAAATATATTAATATTTATATTATAAAAAAAGAAAAATATTTAAAGCTCCTTGCCTAGAATAGGTAAAGTTAGCTGAAAAAACTGTTCATCGAGGTGATTAATGAAAAAAGTAAATATCGGGATAAGTAAAGAAATCCATGCAAAAGCCAAAATTATAAGCGTTCTGCAGGGAATAACCCTAAACAACTACCTAGCAGATGCAATAGAAAAGGCAGTTGAAAAAGATAAAGGAGTTCTAGCCAAGATTAAGCTGTAAGGAATCGATGAAGCTAGAGAGAAATCCCTCAGAACGCCACAATTAATTAGATGAAAAAATGAAAACAATACAACAAACAGCAAAAAAAGAGAATATAGCTAACTTAATCATGTTCCTACTTATGTTCATGCTACTCGGTCTAGCACTTTCCACTTCTGTCACAGCAACGCCTCAAATCCATTTGATAAACCAAACAGATCCTATTGAATACGGAGAAATACAAGTAATCACGCTAAACATAACAGCCAACAATACAAACGCAACAACTAATACCACCACCAACTTCACCATAACTCAAGCACTCATAGAATTTGACCAGCAAAACCACACACTTGAACAGGGAGCTGGATACTACACCTATGCCTGGGTGCCCCAACAAAAGGGGATGAATGCTTATATCATATACGCGACTGATTCAAACAATCAAACACAAGATTATACTAATTCATTCCAAGTCACTGACAATGCCCCACCCAGAATCATAAATACTCAGCCAAAAGGAACAATAAACTACAATCTTGTGGAAATAAAAGTAACAACAAATGAGGACAGTGCCTGCAAATACGACCAATCAAATGTAAGTTATGATTCAATGTATTACTCACTCAGCAATCAAGGAGTGAATCATACGCAGCTAAGAAGCTTTGAAGATGGTGAATTCCGCCTATATACCAGATGCAAGGACACGTCAAACAACATAGGGCAAAGCCAGGTAATAAGCTTCAAAATAGATGCACTCCCGCCAACAATAACAGAAATAACACCAACAGGAACAGTGAATCAGGAAGAGATAGATATGAGAGTAAGCACAGATGAAGTCGCGACTTGCAAATGGAGCAAAACCAACCAACCATACGCTTCTCTGGAAAACCAATTCCGAACAACAGGGGCGACACTTCACGAACAACCCCTTAAGCTAAACCAAGGGATAAATACATATTACATAGGCTGCGAAGACCAAATAGGAAATAGAAACACTATAATCATACTAAACATAGAATTAAGCCTACCACCAACAGCTGTAATAGATACAGAAAGGAATAGCAGTTATCGCGCTCTTAGCCAGGGAACCTATGAAATCAGCCTGACAGCCTCAAAGCCATTAGGCCAGGCGCCCGCACTAAAACTAAAAATCAGCAACAGGCTAATAAACATACCATTAGAAGGAAGTTCGCAAACATGGGATGGCTATCTTATAATTCCTTCAGACATAGGAGAGGAGATAGGACAATTCCTGTACACAGGCATTGACACCAAAGGAACAACAGGAACAGAAATAACCAGTGGCAAATTAGTCATAATAGATACAACTATTCCGCTTGCAACTGAAAGCCTTAAGTTAGCTAATGAGAACAACAAAATCAAGCTGACATGGGGATATGCTGGCGAAGAAATAGAACATTTCAATATCTACAGGTCAACTACAGGCAACACAGACAAAGCCAATTTTAAAACCCAGACTCCAGAAAAGAATTACTTGGACTCTGACGTAACCAACAAAATAGGCTATTTCTATAGAGTAAGTGCTGTAAATAAAGCAGGAAACGAAGGCCCGCTTTCAGAGGAAGAATTCCTGATGACAGAATTCCAGAATATTACAACTCAGTTTAAACAAAACCCTGAGATTTTAGCCAGCATAAACAGCAAAATAAGCGAGCTTGAAGCAATAGTTCAAGAGCTGGATGTTAAAATATCTAGATTAGAAGAAACAACAGACCAAGACATACTTGAAATCGTCAACCAAGAAGACTTAGTAACCAAACAAAAAGACATCAAAAGCAAAATCCAAACTATTATAGGAGAATTAAAAACTTACAGAGAGACTAGATTAACAAAAGAAGAGATAAATGCAAAAATAGCAATAATAAACACCAAAATAAATGAATACCAGAAGAGCATAATCAATGAAGTAAAACTAGTAAACAAGATACAGAAAGAACAATTCCCTGAAGAGAGTGTTGTTCAAGAATCAATAAATGAATATCTTAAAGATAAAGCTTTAACAGATGATAAGAGAGAAACTTACAACAAAAGAACCAAAGAATTACAAGAAGAAGCCAGAATAAAACAGGAATTAGCCAGTTATGAAATATCTTATGAATACAAAGAAAGCGATAAAATAATACTAATAAAAGAGACCATAATATCATCCAATGATTTAGAAGGAGTGCTAGCCCAAGAATTCATACCTAAAGACACTCTCAAAGTATCTGAGATAACTTTTGCCACAGCGCCAACAGACTTCAATAGGTTAGGAGCCCAGTGGGTTCTAAGCAATCCTGATAATCTAGAGATAAAATACAAGACTCAGGAAGAAAAAGACCTTAACCAACTACAAGGAGTAAGAACTGTTTTATTATATGATTTTGAATGGTTCCTCAGCAGCCTTTTAGATAATAAACTTAATGAAACAGACAAGATCACAGGAAAAGCAGTTATTGAGCAAAAACAAGGTTTTTCGCTAACAAAAATAATTTTAATACCTCTAGGCATACTAATAATCATCTCTTTATTGACATATTACTTTGTTTTCCTTAAAACAGAGAAATTTTATGAAAAAAATATCATAACAGAAATAGAAAAACAAGAAGAGAATGTAATACAAAGGATAAATCTTCCTAATGGATCAGATAACATCTCTCCTAATTTAGAAATCGAATCAAGTACAAATTCGAGCCAAAATATTACTATCATTCACTCTCTAATCCAACAGGCATATGAGGAATTAGAGCAAGGCAACCTTGACTCTGCTGGTAAAGCCTATTCTCAAGCTCTTTCTCTGTATCTTTCCAGCAGGCTCAGTCTAAAGGAAAGATTAAGGGCAAATTTTGAGATGAACTCCCTTAGAGAACACCTGGTTGAAGCAAAAAAAACGAAAGATTTATATAGTTAATATACTACAAATATACATAAAACTATACTGACAGCTTCAACGGTGATTGATAAGGATGAAAAATATAAAGAAAACTCTTGTAATCACAGGATTGATATTCTTTTTAGTGATTTACATATATACCTTCCTCCCGTCAGTTTTAAGTTGGGGGCCGGGGGCGAATTATAAGAATTATAGCGTGCATACAACTGTTAATGTAACCCAAGGATATCCTGAAATAAGAAACATAACATGCAATAATAGAACCGCACTGACTCTGAATGCAGGAAGCACTAAAACCATAGTCTGCATAATCTCAATCCGAGACTATAATGGCGGGGCTGATATCAATTTTACTAACGGCACATTCTATTATAATATAAACGCATCTAGCGATCCTGACGACAATAACGTGCATTACACTAACACTACATGTGCAAACGGTACTGTGAACGGTTATGATGTTAACTGGACGTGCGCGTTTGACGTACTTTATTATGCCAACAATGGTACCTGGAGAGCGAATTTTTCAGTGACTGACAAATATAATATGACAACAAGGTCTTATACAAACGTAACAATAAGCCAGTTATATGCCCTAAATGTGACAAATCTAATTGATTTCCTGGACATGGCTGTAGGAGACACTTCTCTAACTCCTGTGGTGGCAAACATTACAAACTTTGGGAATATGAATATTAGTATAAGCATATACGGTTTTGGAGGAGATAATGAAACCACCGGTGCCAATTATGCAATGCTTTGCGATATCAGGAATATAACTCTTCCAAACGAAAGATACTCATTAAGTTCAATAGGATATGACACCATGACTCCAGTCACAAACACCTATGTCCCGATTCCAGGATTCACCATAGCCCAACAAACAGACGATAACCAACAGGTGATCAATTCTACATATTGGAGACTGCACGTAAACTTGACAGGCAACCCGTTCGGTGTTTGCAATGGAACCGTGGTTTTTTCAGCACAAGCACCATAAGCGCTTCTTAGCCATTAAGGCAACCATTAAGACTAATCATTCTTATGCTTAATTTCAGAAAAGGTGACTTTTCTGGAACAGCAAAAGCAAGGCTTTTGAGTTACAGAAAAAATTAATTTTTCTGTATTCAAAAATCATGGATTTTTGAGTGCCAAAAAACAAGTTTTTGAGCACAGCAAAGCTTAGGCTTTGCTTGTTTCATGCTTCAACTCTTCCTTAGAGCTCTCTATCTTGCTCAGTTCGTCATAAAGTTTTTGCTTTTCCTCATACTGCTTGTAAAGGATTTTGAGCTTGTTAACAATAATCATAAGATTCGAATCGCTCTGAATAATATACTTATATTTCTCATCTTCAACTATTCTATAAATATCATCGCAAAGAATTTTCTCATCTCCCACAGGATTTGCTTTTTCTTTATATTTAGAGTATAACAAAATTAATTCTTTATAAATTTCTTTTAAACATTTAACTTCTTCTAAATTGCTATTTTGTTTGTATTCCGGCCTCTCCAAAAGCCTGTACAAATCATCCGCAAGCTCCTCATCTAGTTCAGTTAAGTTCTCGTTTTCTATTCGAATAAGATTGTCTATTTGTTTGTAATGTGTATTCAATAAAACCTCAATCTTGCGCAACCTCTTGCTCTCAGTGTATTCTAGGTACTTAATTATTTCGTGAATCAATATCGGGCTTATGAATAGCATTACCAGGAGAATCCATAAGAAACGATAGCCTACTTCACACATTATAAAGAAGAAATAGTAAAGGTACAAGAGCGTTGCTATGAGTACAGTAATAAAAACAAACAGGTACATCCTCCTTCTGACAGATAAAATCTCTTTGGCTCTTTTAATATCCTTTAATTCCTTGTTTTTGCCTATGTGTTTAATCTTGTTTTTTGAGTAAATGACATCAATCAAGATCATTATAAGTATGAATAGGAAAAAGAAGATGCTCTGATTGGATAGCGGGTTAAAATCCTTTTTACATACAAAGCCAGGAATGGGTAATTGAACAGCAGAGCATTTTTTATCACATGGACCAGAACAATCAATACCCTCCTCACAACCACCATCATGACAATTCTGAAAACCATCAAAACAGGTTGGACAATGAGGACAGGGACCGCCACAATCAACACCCTCCTCACAATTACCATCATGACAATTCTGAATGCCGTCAAAACAACTAATACATGGCTTACACAACCCCCCGCAATCAATTCCTTCCTCTAACCCATTTCTAACGCCATCAAAACAGGTTGGCGTATAAACGCATTTCTGCACTTCAGCAGGCTTAGTTTCAAAAGTCCCGCACTTAGTATAATCAATGCAAGTTCTGTTCTGAAAGCCGTCAATCCTGCATTGTGACCAGTTACCACACTTCCAGTTTTCTTCACAACCAAACCCAAAGTCTTCCTGAGAAACATTCATACCTGAAAAATTGAGAAAAGATCCTGAAGTTAATCCAATAGAAGCACGGCTGGTTCCTCTGCTGCTTTCACCCTCTCCTTCTCCTCCTCCACCTCCGCCTCCAGTAGTATTACTCTGATTAAATGTCATATTAATAGTCCCGTTACCTGTTCCATTAAAAACCGGGCAATCTCCTGGGCAAGTGTAATGATTTTCATACCAGCTATCACAAAAACCATCTCCGCAATAAACCACAGGATAGGTTATATTTACATATTTGAAAATACCATAACCTGCAGTATTGTTTCCCATGGTTGTTGTAAATCCTCCTCTAATTCGAAAAATAATGTTTTCTCCAGGAGTAAATCCTTCATCAGAAGGAGTTTCTGGGTCATCAGCCCTGCAAGTAAGAGAACCATAAAAACCATTGTTTACAACACTGAAAGATCCGCAAAAAATTCCGTCATTATCATAGGCTGAGACAATTTCTCCTGCAGAAGCATTCATATTGTAGATTCTTACTCGCCCATAAAATTCAGTTGGTAGAGGAGGAAGGGCAAAAACAAAATTACTTTCATAAATCATAAATAAAAATAGGGTGATAAGCATTAAGACTAATTCTCTTTTTGAAAAGATGTGATTCTTAGTGTTAATCAACCACCCACACCTCGATAACTGTTGCATTAATCCAATATCCCTTGTAAGGTTCTGTTTGGTTAAGGGCCCCCCCGACACCAGGCACATAACTGATAAAACTACCTGTAAATGGGTTATATGCTCTTACTTCTGTGAAATTACCCTCTATAGAAGCGAATGATTCGTTGACTAGCTTAGTCTTATTAGTCGGATAGCCTACTAAGTTCCATCCTGGCGCTAAAATAATCGAGTTAGGAATTCTAAGGCCGCCTTCTAAGGAGAAATTTTGGGTGTTTCGCATTTTAATCCAATAGCCTCTGGTCCTGCTCATATATTGTAAATCTTGAATAACAAAACTTGGTAAGCTCGGATTATAAGTCTTCCAAGCATCGATGCCTTCTTCTTGGTATTCAAAGACAAATTCTAAATTTGAGGAAATGCCTCCAACAACTTGTGATATAGGCGTCTGAGTAGAAATGCAAAAGAAGGAGACTAAGTTAAGTCCGGAGTACAAAGTAAATGTACAATTAACTGAAATTGGTTGAGTAACATTAACAGTAGTTACTACCTGGCCTGTAATCTTTTGGAATGAGAGGGGCAAGGTTTTATCAAACACCATCAGAGTTAGCATTAAGAGTAGAACAACTGTTCCTAAAATTAAGAGTTCCTCTATTTTTCTATTTTTTTCTTTCATTTTTAATCGGCTTGTTTACTTCTTCTTCTATTTTTATAAACCATTTGCCAGATCCTGGTTCAAACTCAAAAACAGCTGAATATTTTTTTCCTTTGCTTATTGAGAACAGTAATGGCATGGGAATGGTTGTTTCATAGCTGCTTCCGCGAGTATAGATTTTTCTTCTGAATTCCATCTTTTTATCCTAAATGGCATTACTTTTATTTAAATTTACTTATTTTTTTACTTATATTTAATATACTAAAAGCTATACGAAACGAAACATTTATATACCAGTTATGCTTATATAGCTGCCATGGTAATCCTTTTTGACCAATACAATCTTCCTGAAAACATATACGAGATAATTTTTGCCACAAAACAACAAGTGATTGTTGCAAAGATGCTCATAGAAGAGATGAAGACCAAAGGAGGGGAAATAGGGAAAACCGAGATGTCAATGTTTGCAACTGCGCTGCATGACGGTGTTGATATTGAAACTGTGGCAGATGACAGGTTCGGAGTTAAAAAGACAACAAAGATTTCATACAACAAAAGGCAATTTTACGACAGAATCCTGACGCCAATGAAAACAATGGGATTAATTGATTACGATTTATACAAGAAAACTTACAAGCTAAGCGAGAAATTCAACAAGAACATGATGAGAATAGGCTTGATGTGGCTGCAAGAATTCAGAAAGCCAGCACATCCATACTTGTTCAAGAAAAAATAAGTTCATAATTAAAAGGAAAAAGCTCCCTATTGGTAAGTTAATTCTTACCTAACCACCCTCCCCCTTTTCCTCATAACAATAGGGAGCCTTTTTTTCCTATTTCTATCGCGTTCTTTCGGGAATACATAACTTTTTTAAATGTTCTCGGGTTCTTTATTCTAAAATGGTTTTAGACAAGCTTTCAGACTCTTTGAAGAACACTTTGAAGAATATTACTGGTGCTAGCTTTGTAGATGAAAAACTAATTAATGAGCTTGTCAAGGATATTCAGCGTGCTCTTCTCCAGGGAGATGTTAATGTTAAACTAGTCTTTGACCTCACTAACAAGATAAAGGAGCGCGCACTTAAGGAAGAGGCACCGAGGGGCGTTACGCGAAAGGAATTCTTGATTAAGATTGTTTATGATGAGCTTGTTAATTTCCTTGGCGGCCCTGGTGCGAAAATCCTTGTCAAGGGAGAGCCTTTTAAACTCATGCTGGTTGGATTGTTTGGCAGTGGAAAAACAACTAGCGCAGGCAAGCTTGCAAATTTTTACAAGAAGCGTGGCTTAAAAGTTGCTCTTATCCAGACCGACACCTGGCGCCCTGCTGCCTATGAACAACTTGAAACCCTTGCAAAAAAAGTAGGTGTTGACTTCTATGGCATTAGAGGAGAAAAAGATACTGCTAAAATTTACAAGACTTTTGAGAAGGAATACAAAAAATATGATCTGATTATTATTGATACTGCAGGAAGAGATGCTCTGAGCACAGAGCTAATTGAAGAGCTTAACCAGATCTATACTGTTGTGAAGCCAGAAGAGAATATCTTGGTTATCAGTGCTGATATTGGCCAGGCTGCTGAATCCCAGGCAAGAAAGTTCCATGAGACCTGCAAAGTTACTGGAGTATTTATTTCAAAGCTTGAGGGCACTGCAAAGGGCGGTGGTGCTTTGATTGCTTGCGCTGTTACTGGCGCTTCTGTCAAGTTCATTGGTATTGGTGAGAAAATACCTGATATTGAGGAATTCAGGCCAGAGGGTTTTGTTGGCAGGCTTCTTGGCATGGGAGACTTAGAAGCTCTGCTGGAGAAGGCTAAGGATGCCATTACAGACGAAGAAGCCCAGGATCTCGGCAAGAAGTTCTTAAAGGGAGAGTTTAATCTTATTGACTTATACGAGCAGATGAGTGCCTTGAAGAAGATGGGGCCTATTGGCAAGGTCATGGAGATGATTCCAGGCATGGGGCAAGTCAAGTTACCCAAAGAGGCTTTGCAGATTCAGGAGAAGAAACTTGAAGTCTGGCGTTATCTTATGAATAGCATGACCAAGGATGAACTCGAGGACCCCGAGATTATTACTAGTGGCAGAGTTGAGAGGATTGCCAAGGGAGCTGGGACTAATGCTCAGGAAGTCAGAGGGCTTCTTAAACAATACAGGCAGAGCAAGAAGCTTGTCAAGATGATGAAAGGCGCTGATTCTGAAAAAGGAATGCAGAAAGCTTTGCAGAAATTGCAGAAAGGCGGCAATGTAAAGTTTAAATTTTAATAACAATTTTTTCTTTAATTTATGTAGTAGAATCTTCTGAGAAAGTTAGTTGGTAACGCCGGGAGTTTGAATGTATAGGGTTAAGGGTGGGTGAGGTGATCTTAAGAACCTAGTTGACGACCCCCTGCGTTACCGACTGAATATGATGTGTCAGTTGAGGTTGTACTTGTTCTTTTATTATAATCCCCCAAAACCCGATTTGTAACTATCATATAGTAGTTAAAGTATTTAAATGTTTCGTTTTTGAAACGAAATATCCAAAAATTTTTGAATTTTTGCTATCTTTCGGTTTTTTCAAACGAAAGACTCAAAAAATCTTTTTTTGTTATGTTTCGGTTTTTTCGCTAACTTTAATTGAAAAAATAATTAAATTCTTAGAAAACAAAAACTTGCAAGTAGAAACCTAAACTGTCTTTTTTCTAAGTCTTCTTTCAGGCTGTTCCTTGAAAGTAACTTCCTTAATATAAGCTGCAGGTCCTGTACTACAATCAGGAATAGTGCCAGAGTCTCCTCCGCAATTGCTAAATGAACGCGAATTATCTTTTCCGCAACGAACCACTTTCATGAAGGACGTTGGGTCTCCTAAGACACGAGCGCCTGAGGTAAGCTCTCTTCTATCGTCAGGATAAACCTTTTGCAGAAAAAAAGGAGGCAGAACAAAATCTCTGGTTACTGAATCTATATACGCTCCTCCTCCTCTAACTATCATGCCATATTCACACCCGTCTTTATTAATGTTTTCTAAGAACTCTCTAAAGAGTCGTTGCGTACTCACTCCGTTTGAAGCTGTTGTAAAAAGATTAGTTACCCTTCGTTCTGGAATACCAACTCGTTTTTGGCCTGTTGCTTCGTCCATGTTATACACCCATTCGCCCCGCGCATGCCCATTAGATGAACACCCTAATTTCCCTGCGCTGAGCCTGTCAAGTAGCACGTCATTACGAATGCCGTCCTTTACCAGAATTGTTTTTTGCCCCCTAACTCCTTCCTCATCATATTGCATATACCCATGACCAAACCTGTATGTGGGGTCGTCTATAACAGAAATAAAGGGTGGAAGAATTGGTTCTCCTATCTTCTCACTTCCTTCTTTTGGATGAGCAAGTGGCTCATGAATAAAGTTGCTAAAGGCACGCTCTCCTAAATAGGCTGGACACTTAACTGTACCTTGGCTTGGCCGAATCATTGGCCTGGTTTTGGCAAGTGCGCTAATATGCTCTAATAAGCCTTGAACTCTCCTATTATTAACATAATTATATTTCTTAATCTGTTCAGGAGTCATTGCATAGTATGGAGTATCACTACATTCTATTATCCTAAGGTCTTCTGCCAGTATATCAAGATTAATTCTATAGTAAGCTCTAAAATTATGGCTTCTTATAGTGGTGCCTTCAGAATTCACATATCTTCTGACTAAGCCAGTGGATCTTATCATGATCTCTGCTTTCTTCACTATTTCTTTTCTTGCGCAAAAAAGATCCCATAAAGCTTTTAGCTGCTGCTCTATGTTTATGGCTTTTTTTTCATGTATTAAATTCTTGCTTCTATGAGGGATTGGATCAATGCTTTCAACAATCTGCTCTTTTGATAACACATAAAAAAGGCTTGAGTCTTGCGGGCCAGAAGCAACAGCTCTCTCAGAATAATCAGCAAGCGCTTTCCTTATCGCTTCTTCCAAATTAGGTTCAATTTTCCTCCTGATGCTTGACTCGTCTCTTCCCACTCCCTCAACTGCAATTGAGCCCCTGCCAAGGCCTCTTGAGTCTCCTATGTAAACATCTATTAATACTCCGCCGTCAGAGTCCGCCCCGTGAAATGGTCTTCCGTTTTCCCTGACTCCTATTTTTTGCTTGTAATGCTCTTTCTGTGTTATAGATATGAAGTCTGGCTTTTTTTTATGCCTAATACCGAAAAAATTTATATTGATCTCTCTTTGCATTGCTTTTTCTATTAGTTCTTTGAACAGTCTAAGTATTTTGTCTTCCATTCCCCCAAACCTTAATCTGAACTAGAGCTAGGTATATAAATCTTTCTTAGAATAACTATTGCGGAATGGTTAAATGACTTAGATTTGGCTCCTTATATTTTTAACAAACTGCTCAAAATCAGCTACCTTTACACAGGCTCCTGCTGCGTGGTCATGTCCTCCGCCATATCCATTAACGCCTTCAAGTGCCTTTTCAATAAGGAGTGGCAGGTTTATCTTGGTTGACCTTAATGAGCATTTGTATTCCCCTCCATATTCCCACACTACCAGAATTATTTTATCAGGATGCTTGTATATCAGCTCATTGCTTATCTCTGCTGAGAAAGAGTAGTCGGGACTCTTGTAAGAGAATAAGACTAGTTTATCTTTAGAGTTAACCTTTATGCTTGCCATGAGTGCATCATATTTTTCTCTTAATTTATCATATTTCTTGTAAATGAAATTGCCACCGGGAGTCTTTTGCTCAAGAATCTCGTGCGGGTCTTTTATTCTTGTGAGCACTTTCACTGATTTTATCACATCAGATGCCTTGCCTTTCAGGTTAAATGATATTATCCTTATTAGCTCGCCTAGCTTTGAGTTGTGGAGAGCTACTTCTGGCTTTTTTATGTCTGGAGAGAGCAATCCGGGGTAGGCTGTTAGGAATTCATTCATTATATCTGATTCTGGCATGAACCAGTCACCAACCATGCCTATCATTGCTATCCAAAGGTTTTCTTTAAGTGTCTTGTAAATCCAGTAAGAAGTGGGGCTGTTATCAGCAGGGTTTTCTACCCGGGGGTTATAGTAAGTAATTCCTTTTCTTTCGAGCAAGGGATGGTGGTCTATCCACACAATTTTAGCTTTTACCTTGTCTATGAATTCCTGGCTAACAATTGGAACATCAACAATTATTACGAGGTCTGCGCCGTAATCATTCACTTTTTGTGCTAGGTCCGGTCCAAGCTCAGGCGCGTTCTTTACAGGCACGCCCCTACCTTCTCTTATGTGTTTGTATATCATGAGAAAGCTTGTTAAGCCGTCTGCGTCGTCGTCAAATAGAATGACTGGCCTGGCTGAAGAGTCAAAAATCTCTCTTAGCTCTTTTAACTGGTTTTCTGTTAATGCCATCTTATAGTTTCTGCCTTTTTATGCTGTCATTCCAGATGTCAAACAAGACTGCATCCTTGTGATATGGCTTTTTTAGAAGTATCTTAAAAACCTTTTTGACTATTATGGCTGATGCCATGTGAACTGCAGGGTTGATAATGCCTGCTTCATCTGTTGGCTTCATCTTGTCAACAAGTTTTTTTAGCTTGTCAAAGTTTATTCCTTTGTCACTGGTAATTATTAGGCCGTGGCTTCCAGAGGCTATTGCATATATCAAGGGAATTTTTTTCTTTTTTGTGTATTCTGATATTAGTTCGCTGGTTTCAGGATTGCCTGTTGCATCAATCACCACGTCTGCGTCTATTAAGAATATGTTGTTTTTATTCAGGTCTTCGTGAAAAGTTTTTACTTTTACGCTAGGATTGATTTCGTCAAGGTATTTCTTTGCTTGTTTTGCCTTGAAGCGAGTGTGATCTTCTTCCAAGTAGAGCGATTGTGATGACAAGTCTTCTGTCATGCATCTTCCTTTATCAACAAGTCTCAGGTTTATCCCCGATCTCAGAATCATCAAAGCTGTTGTTGAGCCAATATTGCCTAGCCCTGCTATTGTTACGGTCTTGGTTTCTAATAGTTTCTGTCCTTTTTCCCCGATTTCTTTGAATCTGGCTAGTTGAGTATATCTCATATGATTGCCCCTCTTTTTTATGAGAAGATAAAAAAGGAGAGTATAGGAGGTATTTATATTTAACCCAAGCAAAACAAGGTACCCTCATTTATTTTTGCTACTCAATAGTGATTAAGAAACGAAAGATTTATAAATGATTAAAGCGATAATATGCTTCGGGGAGATAAGAGAAATGTATTCGTTCATTTCTTATAGTGAAAAATGCAACAAAAACTTGAAAAAATAATAAAAAGCGAAAAAGGAACAAACTCTTTAACTAGAAGGGACTTCTTAAAGAGGGTTATAATGGGAGGAGCTGCTTTAGGAGTAGTGAGTGGCATCCCTAACATGCTTTTATCAGAGCCAAGCAAGAAAATCACATACGATATCTCAATCAAAGAATATGATAGTCTGACGCAGGCTCTTATCAATTATGAGGGTATAAGAAAAGACGTGGCTACAGCTGTCAGAAATATCAATTCTCTTAGGGGAGCGGCAGTATCATCTGAAGAATTAAATCAGATTCTTGAGAAAGTGAAAATTGAGCCTATTACAGAAGCCAAGGGAACCAAATACGTGGTAACTGCTAATTTCGAATCTCAGGCCGCACGCGAATTCATGGATTTTTTTGAAATCGTAAATAAGACTAAGCCTAAAATTTTATCTTGGGCACGGAGCGGAAAAAACAATGCAATTAACTCCCATGTAAAAGAAGGTTATTATATCCAGCTCTCAGCTAATAAGAATGAAACTAATATGCTCAACAACATTGAAATCTTAAAAAAATTAGGATTCAAGAACGCGGTTCTTAATTATGATAGTCGCGACAAAGTAATCAAATTCCTAATAGGAGGATATTCTACCACGGACCAGGCCACCAGCCAGGCTGAAAAACTTCTGCTTCAGGATGACATTCTAGACATATTAGAAAACAATGAGCTCGGAATTATAAATGCTCGGTATAAAGATGATCAGGTTAATTTGGAATGGGAAAAAATTGTGAAAGAAGTTAAGATTTTGAAAAAACAGGACAAAAAGGCCTACACAAGGCTTGAGCAGAGAGCTGAGAAAAGAAACGTAGAGAATAAAAAAATTAACAGGAAGGCTTATTCAATCAAGGAAACAGAATCCATTATTGCAGAGGGGGTGAATAAGCACAATGCGAAAAACAAGGATAAGATTGATTTGGATTTTGCTAAGGCAATTGCTTATTGCGAATCCACCTATAATCCATACGCAATAGGTTATGGTATCGTATCTAAGATTGTAAAAAATAAAGATGGAAGCTATGCAAGAAACAAAGACGGAAGCGTTGCTAGAAGGAATGTGAAGGTTGCGCTTGGGCGTGGATTATTCCAGATGTTACCTTCAACTGCAAACTCAATAGGTACAAAAGATTATTCTGAGGAAGAACTATTCAATCCTGTTATTAACACAGAGCTGGGCCTGAGATATATTTCTTACTTAATGAATTTAGGTGCCATGAAGGAAGCTAAGAGCCCTGCTGAAAAGATGAAATTAGTATTGGCTGCTTACAATGGCGGGGAGAAGGCAGTTCAGATGTCAGACACTTCAAAATTGTTTGGTAAGAAACAAAGAGCATTTGAGAATGAAGAGAATCATGGATATAGAGAAACGCGCAATTATGTGACTAAGGTAGTAGCCCAGTATAATGAGTTCAAAAGCCATCCATAAGTTACCTTCCAAAACCTTTTTATTCTATGTTTAAGTTCTTTGACTCATGAACATTCGCTGCATCAAGTGCAAGGGGCGTGATCCGAGCATCTGCGGAAGGACTTATTGCCCCATTATGATTAAGATTGGTGCTCAGAAAAAAGTTAATATTGAGGCTAAGCAGGATTTCTTTGGCCAGAGCCCTAATGTTTTTGTTGGCAGGTTTGGCTACCCTGAAGTTAATGTCGGAATCCTGGGTGTTGAGCATTATGAGGAGCATGACAACCCGCTCCTTTGGTCTAAAGAAAACTATGACATTGCAAAGATTATCAATCTGCGTAGCAGCCTGATTAATTCTAATTTCAAGGCTAAGATCACTGGCTTTAAGGAAAGGTTCATGGAGATGAGTAAGGAAGTTGGCATGGCAGAGAAGCCTGTTGATGTCGAAGTTAACCTGAATAAAAAACCTGTTTTTTCTCTTAGCTTTGAGCAGGACGTTATGCCTCACGGACCTAATGTGAAACTAAAGAATGCCAGGATCACAGAAAACCCTAAGATTCCTGCTGTTGTCGATAAAGTAGTTGATGACATTGATTTCAAGGCGAGCAATGCTCTTAATTATTTATATAAAAAGAATCTTGATGAGCATTACCTGACCAGATTATTGAGCATTGGCACCTTGGGTGTTAAGAAGCAGAGAAAATTAGTGCCTACAAGATGGTCGATAACTGCTGTTGATGATACTCTTGCCAAGGAAATGATAAAAGAAGTCAAGGATTATAACTTGCATGATTATGCTGTCTTCTTCGGAGGACATCTTGGCAATTATTATGTTGCAATCTTCTTCCCGGAAGTGTGGAGTTATGAATTATTTGAGACCTATGTTGGCAAGAGCACTTGGCATGATTCTGAAGAAATAACAACCATGACAGACTATGAAGGCTATGATGGGAGAAAGGATTATGCGAGTGAGACTGTTGGGGGTTATTATGCTGCCAGGCTGGCTGTGCTTGAGCACCTTAAAAAAGTTAAGAGGCAGTCGTCTGTTCTTCTCCTTCGCTTCATTACAGGAGAGTATTATGCTCCTCTTGGAGTCTGGGTTGTGAGGGAAGCCACGAGAAAAACTCTAGCTACGAATCCCTTGGTTTTTGACTCAAAAGAGCTCATGCTAAAATATGTGAGAGCGCTTGTCAAGAAGAAGTTTGGCCTTGACCCTGAACCCCTGCTTAAGAAAAGCATGGTTATTAATAATATCCGAACGCAAAAAAAATTGGCTGATTATTAACAATACAAAACCTTTTTATTATGATACCATTTCCTTCACGTTCTTATGGAGCTAACTGATTTCAGGGTAAAATTTGCAGAAGCTATTGCGAGAAATGAGTCTATTGTCTTTTTCTGCAATTGCGAAATTGTGTATAGTGGCAGAGCAGAGGCTTTTCTTGCTCGCGGAGACCGGATTATTGTTGTAAAAGCAGACAATACCTTGCTAGTCCACCAGCCAGAAGGAGGCAATCCTATTAATTACATGAGGCCTAATTCCAATATTGAGCTGCATGAGCTTGAGAATCATTTGTTATTGAAAGCTAGGAACCTTGATTCCAAGGATTATATTGAGATGGAAATCTTCAGAGTGCATAGCTTCATGAGCCACAAGCTTGAGGATGGCATCAAGCAAGAGCTTGCTGGCAATGAAAAGGATATGAGCGACATGATAAAAGATCATCCTGAGCTTATTAGCCATGATTTCAAGCCATTATCAAGAGAAGAGCACACTACTTTTGGCTTTATTGATGTTTTTGGCCATGACAAAAAAGGAAATCTTATGATTGTTGAGTGCAAGAGGTACACTGCGAGCTTGCAGTGCGTCACCCAGCTTAGAAGGTACGTTGAGAAGATTAGCGAGCTTAAAGGGCTTCCCATGGAAAGAGTTAAGGGAATTCTTGCAAGCCCTTCTATTAGCCCTAATGCTCTTGACATGCTCAAGAAATGGGGTTTTGAGTGGAAGCAGGTTAATCCTCCTAAAAGATTGGAAAGGTATAATAAAGACCAAAAGAGTTTACATAGCTGGGGTTAGAAACAGTTAAGAAATAATTATTACCTGCACAAGTCGCAGGCTTTCAAGCCTTTCTTTTTTGCATCTCCAGAATTAGTGTAATTTACCAAATCTTTGGTCTTAACTCTTTTGAGTCCTAAGCAGTCTTTCTTGTAGTGGAATTTGGTTCCTGTTTTTGAGGCAAAAACTTTTAGCTCTTTTTTCTTTGGCTTAGGCTGCCTTTTTGCTTGCAGCGCTCTTAGCTTCTTCTCTGCTCCTTCCAGAATCGCTTTCTCACTAATGAATCTTATCTTTTCGCCAATGGTTCTTACTCCTTCATCAATCTTCTGAAGGTTTTCTTTTACTTTCTGAAAATCAACCCTTGGAGCTTCCTTGGATTGAAGCTCTTCTTCTTGCTTTGCTTCATCATAATCAAATATTACTGACTTAGGAAGCTCTCCTCTCCAGTCCTGTTCTTCCTCTCCAAGCTCTTCTTTCAGTACTTTCTCTGCCTCTTTTATCTTTTTTCTCGAAGGCTTTTCTTCTTCCTCATCTATCCTCTCATAGAAGATATTATCTATCCTTGGCTCTTCAATATCAACAATCTTAACATCTTTTCTTGCATCTGGCTCAAAGAACTCTGCCAGATTTTCAAGCTCATCTTTATTTCTGAATGATTCCAAGTCATCCTCTCTAATCTTTTCCTCGAATAATCTTTTCTTTTCTTCTTTTCTTGGCTTCAGAAAACTTCTGTTTTCTGAATCAGCAAGTCTTTGACTTGCTTGCCTTGGTATGCGCTTGAGCCTGTCTTTGAACAGCAGGATAAGCAACCCTATGAAATATATCAGGAATAGGAGTAATCCTAGTGATTCTGTGAGCATGCTCTTTCCTATTAAGACCAGAGCTAGCATGAAACCAAGGCTCAGCACTGCTAGCCAGAAAACATACCATTGCTCAAGCCTTAGTTCTGTCTCCTTGTAGAAGAGGTAAAGCATTACTACCTGAGTAATTATGAACATTAATGAGAAAATCGATAGTGAAATGAGGTCGTTGGCTATGAATATCAGGGGTATAAGTATTGCGCTGATGACTATCAAGAATATTGCTTTGCTTTTGAACATCTTAAACACTGTTCTGAGGGATTTCTTTGGATATATAAAGTTTTCTTTTCATAACCATTTTAAAGTAGTATAATGATGATTGAGAATTATATTTATAAACCAGAGCGATATTACCAGTATAAAATGAGTTTTGCTCATGAATTCAAGGAAATATTGAAAGCCTGGATAGCCATAAGCATAGCATTTGGCATACTAATCCTGCAATCAGGAAAAACCCTGCCCTTTAGCATGGGAGTTGCTGCAATAACAGTAGGCCTGGGTTTTCTTGCGCACGAGCTTTCTCACAGGTATTATGCCAGGAAGTTTGGCAAGCACGCAGAGTTCAAGGCGAATAATGTTATGCTATTGGTAGCTATTATTATGAGCTTCCTAGGATTTATAATAGCAGCACCGGGAGCAGTGATAATCTCAGGCTTTGTAAACAGGAGAGAAGGAGGAATTATTGCAACAGCAGGACCAGCAGCTAATTTGATACTTGCACTCATATTTTTGCCATTGATTTTCATAATTCCCAGCATTGCATATTATGGCATGATGATAAACGCCTGGCTGGCACTTTTTAATTTGATACCCTTCCCCGGCTTTGATGGCCGCAGGATCATGGAATGGCGCAAGCCAGTATACTTTTTAATGGTAGGAATAGCAGTAGTAATTAATGTAATTCACATAATCCTGTCAAATCATATACCAATATAAAGGAAAGAAAAATGGGAACAGACCCTTATGAAGTAGGCGATGAGGAAATAATAAGGAGAGAGTTTGATGATTATGAAATGCCGGGCTATGATAGAAACTCCTTAAAGGAAATAAGAAAGAAGATGGATGCTAATGATTACAAGCACTTAAAAGAAATTACAAGCCACCAAGAGTTTTTAGAAAACATGACTAATAACCTTATGGGAATACTGCAGAACGAGAAAAAAGCAGGCAAAGTTAACTGGGAGCTTGAAAGACAGATAGAAGACATAAAAGCCATGTATTTTGAGCTTGAAAAGCTAAGAAAAGAAAAAGTGGAAAAACTAAGGAAAAAAGAAAGTAAGAAATGAACCGGTGAAAAAAAATGAAATGTGACGTATGCGGCAAGAAAATAGAATTGACGTTCTTGAACAAGATGATAGGCACAAGCATGCGCGATGCAAAGAAGAAAAAAAGAAATGTGTGCAGCGATTGCCAGAAGAGAAACACAAAAGAAGAATTAATAACGAAACTTTAAATAAGGCATTTAATTATTCTATACCAATTGCCTCCGTAGCTTAGTGGCTTGAGCAGCGCTCTCGTAACATAATGCAAGAGAAGCGCAGGTCGTGAGTTCAAATCTCATCGGAGGCTTCGAGCAGAGCGACAGAGCGAGAAGCCGAACGATGGCTCAAAAATTCAGCAGGATTTTTGTTGTCATCGGAGGCTTAATCTGAGAAAATATTTATACTACGCTGAATTCCCCTTTCTCATGACCAAGCCAAAGAATGCTAAAAAGCCTGTTGTTGCTCAGGAAACGCCTGCAAAGCCAAAGCCAATCATAGCTACATCTTTGTCAGGAGTGCTTATTAAGTCAGAGCCTTGGAAAAGGGCTCATGTTTATTGGTTTGAATTGGCTGCTGAGGAATTAAAAGATCCTTCTGTTGCAGATTATGCAAAGAGCGAGCAGTATTTTCAATACGTTGACGATGTCATGAAAAGATTATATCCTAACATGTCTGACCATAAAAGAACAATTGCTGCAAGAGAGCGCTTCTTTGACGCAGTGTGCGAATATATTGTTCATAACCCTCAATTGGTCAATAATGATGTTGCAGAATACTTAAGTTCATTAAAACAAAAGTATAGGCTCGCACTTATCACGACCAACACCTGCAAGTCCCTTGAGAAAATACTCTCTCTCCCGGGATTGAAAGGCTTGTTTGACATTGCAGAGTCTTCTCGCGTGGATGAAAAAGATGACAAAGCAGCTGTTTTTGACAGGTTCATAGAAAAGAATGGCAAGCCTTACCTTTACATTGGAGGAGAAAGAAAAGACAGCTATGAATATTGCCAGAAGAACAAGATTCAACCTATTTTTGCTAATTTTGAAGGAGCAGATGACCTTGAGAATATTTTAAATGTTCACAGCCTTACTGAATTAAAGGAAAGGATTGAAAGGTTACCTATAAATAAGTATGTGTTATCACAAAATTTATAATAAATTAAATAATGCTATTTCTCATGCTTGAAATAAAAAAGTATTCTTTTAAAACCTTAATTATCTTATCATCCCAAAGCTCTTATTATTCTTAGTCATCTTTATGAGGTTGTTTAAGCTTTTTTCAAATACTTCTTTGCCATGCCTCCTGCGGCTCTCAACAAATCCTATGCGAATTCTCTGATAACTTTTTGGGAGCTTATTGAATTTTTCCCAGGTTTCCTTGTCTTTTTTAAGAGCTTTTATGATGTCAGGCGCAATTTTGAACTTATTTGGATTATCATTAT
>CAYGYA010000036.1:0-21732 GCA_964354085.1 uncultured Methanosarcinales archaeon | reverse complement strand
GCGTGATGACGGGCAGAAGATTACTATGATAACTTTTCTCTGCAAACCAAAAACCTTGAAGCTAAATCTCAGCCAGGAGCATACTCTTGCTGAGTGGGTCGGAATTAAAAAGGCGCGTGTGCAAATTTATCCTAAATTTCGTGAAGAATTGAATATCTATGAAAAATACTTCAAGGATTAGTCTAAGGTTGAAAACTTGCTTTTTCAATAAGATTTAAAAATCAACCTGAAGTTCTTAGCCGCATGATAAAGGAAATCAAGGATCCTCAGGATAAAGTTATAAAGATTGCAACTACCAGCGTTCTTATTAGCAGGGATGATAGTGAGAAAGCTGATAATGAGCACAGGACTGCTGTTCTGAGGTTGTTTAAGGTTAATAATCCTCATAAAAAGAAGAACGTCTTTCCAACGCATGTTTTCAGGTTTAGCAATATTGAGAAAGTCAGGGTCATGAGGCTTAATGTTTCCTATTATCTTGAGGGGCCGGATATTGTGGTTAATGACCTTGAGGAATTATACATCATCCAGGAGGACCATAAGCTCGTCCTTAAGGGCTATCAGCTGGAAGTTGAGCACAGAAACCCTGGGGAGGATAAGCAAGCAGCTAAGAAGTAGTTATTCTTCTCGAGGTTTTTTCTTTTGTCGTGATAGTAATCTTTCATAATCAGAATTATATTTTGCTATCAGCTTCTTAATCTCAGCATCGAATCTTGCCCTGTGCTTCGGGATGCTTGTCTTGTCTTTGTCAATGCTCTGCAAGAATTCTTCTGACAACCTTTCTTTCTCCACAGCAAACCAGGCTTCTAGTTCTTCTTCGCTTTTGAATCCCATTAAGCAATTGCTTTGTTTAGGAGTTTTTAAAATATTCCTTCATAAACCCAATTTATTTTACTACTGGTTGGTAATTAAAATAGAAAGATTTATAAATTGGCAATCGCACATCAGTTCTATGGGAATTAATTTTGAAAAATTAGATTATGGAATACCTGCGGGCAGCCCATCATTAGATAATCTTATTGAAGTGCTCATAAGCAGCGCAACGAAGGAAGATGTGAGAACATCTTTTGGTAAGCACTCAAGAGCATATCTCTCTACTAATGAATGGCACCAGGCCGTGCTTGATAATGTTGATTTCAAAAACAAGAGAGTGCTAGGTGTTACCGGTAGTGCTGACTTCATGCTTTCCTCAATAAATAAAGGCGCAAGAGAGTTTGTCGGAGTGGACATTTCCCTGCTTTCGTGCCTTTTTGCAGAACTTAAGATAGCGGGGCTAAGGAATCTTTCCCATGAGCAATTCACAGGTTTTTTCGTTTCTAATGAGCCAGACGACCCGAGAGCTTTCTCAATAAATACTTATGAAACCAAGCTGAGGAATGACCTCTCAACTGTAGCCAAAGCTTTCTTTGACAAAATTATTGGCAATACCTATCAACACTCTTTTCCTGGTAGAGTGCAAGCCGCGATGCCTTTGGCATATGCCTTTTTTACAATCTCAGATGATTCATACGACCTGCAGGCAGAGACACATTATCTAAGCTCGCCTGAGCATTTTTACCATACTAAAAGGCAACTTGCTAATTCAGAAATTAATTTAGTTCGAGGTGATTTACTAGAGAAGATAAGATCGGAAGACAGTGTCAAGGGAAAATTTGACATAATATATACTTCTAATATTCATGATTATGCTAGCTTGAAGCCAAGCGCAATGATGAATGTAGTGAATCAAAGGCTAAATCCTGGAGGAAAAATAATTTTTTTTCCATTTGTTAATAAAAAGGATGAAATTCGTGAAGAATTAAATTCATCGGGGTTTGAGACGAAGGAATACTATCCTGTCGATATGCCATTCTCACTTGTGCCTGCGCTATTGTCAATTGGCTATGTTGCATGGAAAAATGATAAGTAAGCTGACAGCACGCATGCATTTTCATTACATTTAAATATCATTCTAACCTATTCTTTTGTTATGGAATACAAACAAGCAATACTCGTAAGGCAGGACTTAAAATTGCCCAAGGGAAAGATGGCAGCACAAGCAGCTCATGCCAGTGTTGAAAGTGTTTTTCGGGCAGACAAGGAGCTGGTCAAGGCTTGGAGAGCAGAAGGCATGGGTAAGATTGTTGTCAATGTTGCTGATGAGAAAGAGCTTTACAAATATGTGCAGGAGGCAAAGGACGATGGGCTTGCAGCAGCAGTCATAACAGACGCAGGTCATACTGTTGTTGAGCCTGGCACTGTGACTTGCGCAGGAATAGGGCCTGACACAGCAGAACAGATTGACAGGATTATTTCTAAGCTGAAACTAGCATGAATTAGTAATCACTAGTTAGTAGTTATAAAAACGAAAGATTTAAATAGTCCTTTTCTTTAAGGTATTATGAGACTATGATGAACCAGATACCAACTGTTAATGAGCAGGGGAGAGAACTAGAGAAATTAGGTTATGTTATGAAGGGCAAAAAAGCCTATAATCAAACCAACGGCAATTGTTTTGAGATTGCATCATTTCTGGCAGAAAAATTCGGCTTTGAACCACCATCGTCAAGAAAAGAGTTAACAGATATGATCTTTGCCAGAAGATCAATGACTCTTTGGGGTGATTATGGTCAACACGATTATCCTTCGAAATATCAGGCTAGTTCCCCGGCTTGCTTACTTATCCGAACACCAGACAATGCTCAAGGCACTCATGTGGCGTTGGAACTTTCTAACCGAGAATATAATTATGGTCCCGGTTCTAGAGAGAATCTTCCTATAGAAATGAGAATCTTCTTGCCAAGAAAAAATAGTTAGTAACCTTCTTCTTCCAATAACTTTAAAAACCATCTCTCCTTCATCTCTCGTCATGGACACTGAAACCAGGATTATTAATGAGCGCAAGCAAAAGCTTGAGAACTTGAGAAAGCAGGGGATTAATCCTTATACTTACAGGTTTGATAAGAATGCCAGTGCTTCTGAGATTAAGCAGGTGTATTCCAATCTGAAGGCTGAAGAGCACGATACCATGCGCAACAAGGTGAGAATTGCTGGCAGGCTCATGAATGTCCGCCTAATGGGAAAAGCTGCTTTTGCTCAGTTGCAGGATTTTTCTGGCCAGATTCAATTATACTTTAGGCATGATGATGTTGGCAAAGAAGCTTATGAATTATTCAGGAAGCTTGATATTGGAGATATTATTGGTGTTGAAGGAAGTGTTTTCAAGACTAGGACAGGAGAAGTCACTGTTGATGTCAGGAATTTTGAATTATTAACCAAGTCTGTTCTTCCTTTGCCTGAGAAGTACCACGGATTAAAAGACCCTGAGATTAGGTACAGGCACCGCTATGTTGACCTTATTGTTAATCCAGAAGTCAGGAAGACTTTTGTAATGCGTGCAAAGATTATCCAATTAATCAGGGAGTTTCTTTCTAATCAAGGATTTATTGAAGTGCAGACTCCTGTTCTCCAGCCTGTTTATGGAGGAGCGAGCGCAAAGCCTTTCATCACTCATCACAACGCTCTTAACATGCCTCTTTATATGAGAATTTCAGATGAGCTTTATCTTAAGAGGCTGATTGTTGGTGGCTTTGAAAGAGTGTTTGAGTTCTGCACAGATTTTAGAAACGAGGGAATTGACACCAAGCATAATCCTGAGTTTAGCATGATGGAGACCATGGCTGCTTATGATGATTATAATGACAGTATGAAGAGGACAGAGGACTTGCTGGAGTTTGTTGCTAAGAAAGTTTTAGGAACAACAGAAATAGAGTTTGACGGCAAGAAGATAAGCATGAAAGCTCCTTTTAAGAGAATAACCATGGTTGATGCTGTTAACGAAGCAACTGGTGTTGATTTCAGCAAGATAAAAGATATCAAAGAAGCGCAGGAAGTTGCAAGGAAGTTCAGGGTTGAGATTGATGAGGATATGAGCATTGGCTTCATACTCGCAGAATTATGCAGCGAATTGGTCGAGTCCAAGATAATCCAGCCTACTTTCATAATTGATTATCCAAAAGAAGTAAGCCCTCTTGCAAAGGAGACAAGGAATAATCCTGAATTCACAGAAAGATTTGAATTGATAATTGCTGGCATGGAGGTTGGCAACATGTACTCTGAGCTTAATGACCCTGAGGAGCTGAGAAAGAACTGGAAAGCTCAGGAAAAAAGACTGAGCACAGGAGATGATACTGCTCAGAGAACTGATGATGATTTTATCAAGGCAATGGAGTATGGAATGCCTCCGACTAGCGGGATAGGAATTGGGATTGACAGGCTGGTTATGCTCTTGACAAATAATAGTTCAATAAGGGAAGTAATATTATTCCCTACCATGAGGTCTGAGAAAAAATGAGTGAGAAAAAAAATGACGAAAGCGAGGACGAGTTTAAGAATAAGGTAATAGTCGGATTGACAGAGTATGTAACTATTAATAGCAGCTCCAATAGCAAGGAAGTGATTTCCAGGATGGACACAGGAGCTACTAAGAGCAGCATTGACATAAGCCTTGCTGCTGAGCTAAAGCTAGGGCCTGTCATTGACTCAAGGCTTATCAAGAGCGCCCATGGCACCAAGCTAAGGCCTGTGGTTGAAGTTAATGTTATTATTCGTGGCAAGGGCATGAAAGCAAGATTCACTGTTGCTGACAGGTCTCACATGCGCTATTCAGTGCTCATTGGGCAGAACATTTTAAAACAAGGCTTTCTTATTGATCCTAATAGGAGAGTAGACATTCCTCTTAAGGCTAAGAAAGAATAAAAGGTGTTAATATTGAAATTAAGAGCAGCTATCATCAGCCTCGGAAGTGAAAGTTCAGAATGGACAGTCAGTGCTATGAAGAAATACTTTGAGGAAGTTGATGATATAGACATAAGGAAGATTGAGATTAACATCTCAGGAAGAGCTGCTGAGATTCTTTATGAGGGAAGGCCTATCAAAGAGTATGACTGCGTTTATGTGAAGGGCTCTTTCAGATTCGCCCAGCTCTTGCAGACACTAACTTCTCTGCTTGAGAAGAAATGCTTCATGCCAATATCTGCAGATGCATTCACAATTGCTCATGATAAGTTATTGACTCATCTTGAGCTTCAGAAGAACAACATCCCAATGCCAAAGACTTATGTCAGCGCCACTGTTAATGCTGCAAAGAAGATTCTTGAAAAAATAAATTTTCCAGTAATGATGAAGTTCCCTCATGGAACAGGAGGCAAAGGAGTAATGTTTGCTGACTCATATGCGAGCGCATCATCATTGCTTGACGCATTAGCAACACTCAGGCAGCCTTTCATAATCCAGGAGTTCATTGAGACAGGGGGCACAGACATAAGAGCTATTGTTGTCGGAAACAAGGTAGTTGCGAGCATGAGGAGAAAAGCCAGCTCATTGGAAGCAAGAGCCAATTTCCATTCAGGAGGGACAGGAGAGCCTGTCGAGCTCGATGCCCTTACCAAGAAGATAGCAGTTGATGTTGCAAAAGCAATAAGGTCAGAAATATGTGCTGTTGATATTCTTGAGAGTGCGAAAGGGCCATTGATTGTTGAAGCAAACATCAGTCCAGGATTGCAGCTTATCTCAGCCACTACCAAGATTGATGTTGCAGATATGATTGCAAAGTTTTTGTATGATAGAACAACAGATATGAAGCTGAAGAAGCACGGTGTTGAAGCCACTAAGATGATAAAAGACATAGAGCATGAGAAGAGCGGAGAAAACGCAAAGCAGATTATCACTAACCTGAACTTCAGAGGAGATTGTGTTTTGCTCCCGGAGATTATAACCAGGGCTTCAAAGCTTACACCAGAAGATGATTATGAGATAACAGCAGAGCCTGACAAAGTAACCATCAAGAAGCTGAAGATAAGCAAGGAATGAGTTCTGTAACCCCCATCACCAGCTTATACAACATATCTCGTTGGTTGTACCATTGATAAAATATACCCTCTATCTTCTGTTGTCGTAAGGAGTTCTGTTCTAAAGCCTACATCAGAAAGTAATTTTGTAATGCTCCATTCTGTGAACTTAAGAGAAATTGCGAGGAGAATCTGTTCGTCTTTTTCTAGCTTGAATTTTTCTGACCCTATTTTGACCTCAGCATCTTTTTTAAGAATCATCCTGACTTCAACCTGGTGTAAATTATCATTCCAAGAAACATCGTACTTTGTATTTTCTCTTTTGATTCCGATTTGTTCAGGAATGAAATAAACAAAATTCTCAGAAATCTTTCCCGTGTAATTGGGTAAGATTTTGTTTACTTTAGAAAAATTTGTGAGTTCAACACCTATAATCAGATAATCATCAGATGTCATGGAATCCCTGAAATTTGTAAGAACTCTATTCCTGTCTGAGTGATTTCCTAATGTTGTTCCAAGAAACAAGAGCAAATTTGCCGAACCATCTTTCTTTAACTCATAAATAATCTCTGAGAAATTTCCTAGCTCAAAATCCAACTGAAATGGTTTGCATTCAGCATTCATGAATTTAGCTTTTACGTTTTTAATAGCTAGATCAAGTAGCTCTTTACTTATGTCTATTGGAACATATTGATATTTCATATTATTCTTTTCTAATTCTTCAAGAACAGGAAAGACGGGGATTCCGTTACCACAACCGATATCGATAACATTAATCTTTTTCGCCTTTTTAAAGGCGCTAAGAAAATTAGAAATCTTCTTGCGCATCAAAACAGACTCTGTGGTGTTGACACCGCCTTCAGCAAAGCGATGTTGTGCAATCTTATCCCAGTTTTTTGCACCTTCTCCAAGATAAGCAAATTTAAGGGGGATTTCTCCTCTTCCTTTTATGGCAGTAATGAGTTCAAATTCTTGTCTTTTTGTTAGCATTAGTTTATTCTTATTTGTGTTCTTTATTAATTTTTCTTTTTAGAAACAGGTTTTGAAATATAAGCTTTAAAGAAGATTATTCATCTTGTCAATGTAGCCTGCTGCTTCCATTCCTTTCTTGGTGAGTGATAGGACTTTTAATCTGCCTTGCTTCTTGAACTCTACCAAGCCCGCCTTCTCCATTTCCTGGAGTATCTTCACAACATGGCTGTAGGTGCAATCAACTACCTTTGCAAGATTAGAAGCATAAATATTATTACTTTTGGTGAGAAGAGTGACGAGCATCATGGCAGGTTTTTCCCTGAAGAAAACATTGAAAATCTTTTTCTGCTTCATATAGTCAGCCACCCCTCGAACATCTTTTTTTATTGGTTATTGTGCTTATAAATATTTATTCATTACGTTATAACTATTGTGAGCATTATTTCTATTTATATATCTTTCGATTTATATACTGCAGAAGAATTGAAAATTTCTCGCCGAATAACCGACTAATTAGAAGCAAATACACAATATTTAAAAAGTTTTCTAAAAAGTAAACTTTTTAGGAACCGCAAATCAAAGATTTGCTTGTTTCTATTAAGCCTTGCAAGCAAGCCTTAAGGGAAAAGGTCAAGGAGGATATTCGCTGCGTGAAATCCTCCGAACCATAAAGATATTTTTTTAATAAAAAGTTTTAAATACTGTTCTCTTTAAAGAAATCCTTATGAAGCTAGTCTTTCATGGAGCAGCAAAAGAAGTAGGCAGGAGCTGCATAGAATTACAGACTCAGGGAGAACGCCACCTGCTTGATGCAGGCATCAAGTTCAAAGAAGGAGGATTTACCTATCCTGAGAATGTAATTAACATGCCTGATATTGACGGATTGATAATAAGCCACGCCCATCTTGACCATTCAGGAGCCCTCCCGTTGTTCGAGCACAATAACATACTATGCCCGGTGTTCTGCACCAAGCTCACCTATGCGCTAACCAAGATCATGCTCAAGGATTCTTACAAGATTGAGAGAATAAGGAACCTGCACCCAGCCTATAACAAGACAGATTTGAGAAAACTAGGCAAGAGCGTGAGATTAGTCAACTATGACACAGAGTACAAGCACAGGAGGATAAAGTTCATGCTAAGGAATGCTGGCCATGTGCCGGGAAGCTCAATGATACTAATTGAAGCAGAAGGAAAAAAAATACTCTACACAGGAGATATAAAGCTGAAGACAACAGAGCTAGTGAAAGGAGCATTCATAGATTACAAAGACATACACACATTAATCATTGAAAGTACTTACGGAGCAAGGGAGCTGCCTGACAGGCTTGAGCTGAGAAAAAGATTTATTGACAAAGTAGAAGAAGTAGTATCAAAAGGAGGCTCTGTGCTCATACCTGTTTTCAGCCTTGGAAGAGCCCAGGACATACTCATAATGCTTGCTGATAAACAATTCAAGGCACCGATATACATAGATGGCATGTGCAAGAAGATAACTCACAAGGTACTAACTATTAATGACCCTTATCTAAACAACCTCGGAATACTTGATGAGATGTTTAACAAAAGAATAATCCATATAGGAAGCGAAAGGCACAGAAGAAGAGCCATGAGCCAGCAAGGCATATTTGTTGTTACCAGCGGCATGCTTCAAGGAGGGCCGGTGCTGACATACCTGGCAGACATGTGGCATGAGCCTAAGCACGCAGTACTGCTTACAGGATACCAATGCAAAAGAACCAACGGAAAACACCTAATTGAGGAAGGCTTTGTTTACCTTAACGGCTGGAGAACAGAAGTCAAATGCCAGATTGAGAAGTTTGATTTTTCAGGCCATGCTGACAAGGAAGACTTAAAAGAGATAATCCAGAAAATCAATCCGAAAAACCTGATACTGCAGCACGGAGACGAGGAAGCAATTGAGGAGCTAAAAAAATGGGCAGAGCAGCAAGGCAAGTATGCAGTCTATACACCTGCTGTTGGAGATGAGCTTGAGATTTAATCATTAAAAAAATATTATTGAGGGATTACGATGTCAAAAAATAATAATGGTAATGAAAAAGAAGCTGATGAAGGAGAAGTAATGCGTTTCATGAAGGACATTGAGAAGGAGAGCAAGAGCATGATGCTGGACTTAACAGAGATGGATGATACGCTCCTATCACTACAAGAAAGAGTAGAGGCAGGCAGAGCAGATAATAAGGAAATACTAAGAACCATAGAGCATCTCAGGCTAAGAATCGGGGTAATGGAACGCGAGGACAAGAGAGAACTGAATGAGGAAGAAGTAGCAGAAAGCCTTCTAAGCAAATTAAAAAAATGGGTTGACCAGATGATGTAGTTCTAGGCGGCAGTAATAAACCCAACAACTCCAGAATAAATATAATCAACAGCCAGGGCTGCAAGTAAAAGGCCTAAAACCTTGGATATTATTTCTATCACTTGGTTGCCAACGAACTTGTGCAGGAAGAAAGCACCCTTCAAGACAGCGAAGGATATGAGCATCACAACAACTGTGGCAATTGCAGGGATGAGCATGCCATAATCTTTAGAGAGAGCGATTGCTGTTGCCAAAGCACCAGGACCAGAAAGTAAAGGCGTGCCGATAAGAATAGCTGCTGATTTAATATTATTTTTCTTGCCAGCGTTACCAATATCAATGCCTAGAACAATAGTAGCGCCAAGAGCAAATAGTATGAGTCCTCCTGCAATCCTGAAGCCATTAAAGCTGATGCCCAATATTTTCAACAAGAAAAGACCCGAAAAGATGAAGATGAAGAGCAAAGTAGCAGATACAGCAATGGCAGTCATGATAGCCTTGTTCCTCTGCTGCTTAGTGGCATTCTTAGCAAAGGTCACAAAGAAAGCAGCACTCACAAAAGGATCAACAACTACGAGCAATACAATAATTGACTTTACTAATCCTCCAAGCCAACTGATATCTGCCATAATAACACACTCAAATTTTTAGTTATGCTACCACGAGAAAGGTTATTTATTAAGTTTGCGGTTCTTGGATAAAGAAAGAAAACGCCCCTGCCGAGATTCGAACTCGGGCCTAAAGCTGTTTGCGCGCAGAAAAAATCTGCAGCACCGCAAGCTTTCATTCTATCCACTATACTACAGGGGCAATTTTATCAAACTTGCTAAATGCTTCTTCTCCGACTATTTTAACAGAGTTTCCTAGCAGTTTGATCATTTTCTTAATATTGCTTTCAGGTCCTTCTAATTCAATCAGTGATAATTTTGAAGGCTTTGAAAAATCTATGAATGCTATTTCCATGCCATCAAGCAAGTAAATTTCTCTGTACGAAATATTCTCTTTTATTTTTGATAAACCTAAATTGACTAGTATTTCGCACATGATTTGAGGATTATCAATTTTGCAGGTAAGTTCAACTCTCTTCCAAATATTACCTTTGCTTTTGCATTTTTCCTTCAAAGTCAGTTCACTCGAGTTGTCTTTCTCTCTAATCCTTACAATCTCGTGTTTGTTACTCATATCCTTTTGAAAGCTGAAGTAAGTATCATGAAGCTCATATTTTTCTTTAAATTTAGCACCTAGTTTTTTTATTAAATGAATTATTTGGTTCTTATTTTTATACTTCAGTTTTATTTCCGTTTCCTTACTCATTTTATTCTGGCAGCGCTATTGTTGACGGGCTCCTCCTGCCTACGCAAGGCCCGTCTTTGACTTTGAATCCTGCTGCTTTAAGGTTTCTTCTTACTTGTCCTGCGCAGGAATAGGTTGTGAGTATGCCATCTGGCTTTATTAATTTTCTGAGTTCCTTGAAAAATTCTTGTGTCCAAAGCTCAGGATTCTTTTTTGGGCTGAAAGGATCAAGGAAGATTATGTCGAACTTGACCTTAGATTTTTTTACTTCCTTGGTGACTTGCTTTATTGTTTCCGCAGCATCGCCAATCATCAGGTCAATCTTTACGCCGTTCCGGTCATACTTGTAGCAGTGATCAACCATGTCTTTTATCACAGGATAGCTGATTATCATCGGCTCCAGATGCTTTATCTGATTAAGTATCATCTCATCTTTTTCCAAGCCAACAATGGTGATGTCACAACTTATATCCTGCTTAAGAATCTCGTCAATTGCTGCTGCTGAATTATAGCCAAGGCCAAAGCAAACATCAAGGATTTTAATATCCTTTTTGCCTTTTACAGATTCAAGTGCAGGCTCTGCAAACTTCTTATAAGCTTCTTCTACTGCGCCTGTTACTGAATGATAAGTTTCACCATATTCCTCGCTATAGAAGGTTATGCTGCTGTCTTTTGTGATTACTTGCTTCATGTAGAAAAGCGAAGAAAGGTTGGTTTAAATAAGTAACCCTATCAGCCCAAGCACAAGCCCGTTAATAAGAAAGCCAGCATATCTGTAGAACAGCTTAAGGACTACTTGCTTCTTTTTTTCTTTTATGTTGTAATAAAGATGCATACTGCCAAGAGGAAAGCCGTAGAGAAATATTAGAGGGGCTATCATGGCAAAACCGTTGTATCTCCATGACAAGAAGAATATTACTGTGAGAGCATAGTAGTAGAGTGTTTCCCTGTTCTTGCTAAGGCTAAAGAGGATTATGATTACTGCGACTAGAATAACAAAAAGCCATGACGGGTTCTTGACAAAGAAAGTTATCAGTATTGCTATGAATATAAGGTGCCTAAGCCAGTTAAGGTAATTCATGCCTGGTTTAAGCTCTTCCTTGCAAAAATATCCAACTAGAAGGCCTATGAACAAACCTAGGAATGCCAGGACTAGCAAGAGCAAATATGTTAGTATCATAGTGAAAGCACAGGGTATGGCTGTTTATAAATATTTTTAATATTTGTCATGATGCCTTTTTAAGGGGAGGTTATTTGTGAGCTGCAATTATCTCCAGCCACTATTATGCTTGAGTTGCCCACACCAACCAAATTATTAGAGCCAATAGGTACAACATTGCCTTCGCTATCCTCGTAGAAAAGGCAGAACTCTCCTTTCACTCCCATCTTTTTCTTTAGTGCTGAGTAATTCGCAGTTGCATTGTCAATAAATGCCTGAAGCTTTGTATCATTAACCTCACCATCTATCAAGAAGCCAAATTCATTATTTTTCTCAAGCTCTAGTTTTAATGCTCCTGACTCTGCTTCCAGGTCTTTCATCTGGGGCTTCTGCCTTGGAACCATGGTAACATAGAATATCAGTATTACTGACACAAATATAACTACTGCAAGCAGAATGTCAATGCTCCACACCTGTCCTTTCCCCATGTCCTATCTCCTTCTTCATAGAATGCTTTAAATCAGGATATTCCTCTTTTTTAAAATCCTATTTTAGGCTTAACCATCTTACCTTTTTAATACTTTCTTTTTTAATTTTTTGCTCTTTTTATATTTTATGACGAAAAAGCCAAAAAATGCCTTAGACGAGAGCAAACAAAAAATTTATAAACCATCGCTTGTTTCGGTTTATAAATTTATCGCGGGCGCTAGAGCCCTGGTAATGATTGCAGCGGGGGGAGCTTATGAGCACTTTTGTAAAAAAATGCCCAGAATGCGGCGGCATTAACTTATTCTGGAACAAAGAAAAAGGAGAGATAATCTGTAGGGACTGTGGTCTTGTGGTCGAGGACAAGATGGTTGACTTTGACCAGGAATGGAGGGAGTTCGACGGAGCAGATGCCGAGAAGATGCGAAGGACCGGAGCTCCTATGAGCTACACCCAGTTTGACCAGGGCCTTGGAACAGATGTTGGAAAGAAATCTGACTTATACCAGCTCGGCGGAAAAGCCAAGAGCAAGTTCTTCAGGTTGAGAAAATGGCAACAGAGAATCAGCACTGCGATTGAGAGAAACCTGAAGCTCGCATTGTCAGAGCTGAAAAGAGTGAGCTCATTCCTGAGACTGCCTAGCAGTGTTGAAGAGGAAGCAGCAAGAATCTACACTCTTGCTGTGCAAAAAGGTCTTGTCAGGGGCAGAAGCATGGAGTCAGTAGTCGCAGGAGCACTATACGCTGCCTGCAGAAGGCATGATGTCCCCAGAACTCTTGATGAATTAGGAGAAGCTTCGAATATTGAGAAAAAAGAAATTGGCAGAACATACAGATTCATAACAAGAGAACTAGGCATTAAGATATTGCCAAGCAATCCTGCTGATTACATCCCAAGATTTGCCTCAAGCCTTAAATTAAATGCAGAGACTCAAAGCAAGGCTGTTGAGATTATTGAGTCTGCGCAGAATGTTGAGCTTACTTCTGGAAGAGGACCGACAGGAATAGCAGCAGCAGCACTCTACGTTGCAGCCCTTATTAACGGAGAGAAAAGGACTCAGAGAGAAGTTGCTGATGTTGCTGGTGTGACTGAAGTTACTATTAGGAACAGGTACAAGGAACTTCTTGAAGAATTAAAACTTGAAAAAGAGATAAAGAAGGTCAAGAAGAGGAAGGGCTGAAAACACAGCATTTAAATCAGAGTACTTATTTCTTACTTTGCAATGAAAATATTAATAACAGGCTCTAGTGGATTCATAGGCAAGAACCTGAAAAAAGCATTGCAAAAGCAGTTCAGCGATGTAGAGATTGTTGCTCTAAAAAGAGGAGGAGTCTTATTGGCAGATGAGCACTCAGTAGATTACCATGATGCTCAGACTCTTCTGGATTGTGAGGCTTGCAAGAATGTTGATTATGCATTCCATGTTGCTGGCATAACAAGAGAAGCTTCTTTTGAGAATTTCTATAAAGCCAATGTTGTTCCGACAGCAAACCTGCTTGATGCTTTGAAACAAAAAAGCCCTGGTCTGAAAAGATTTGTCTTTGTGTCCTCGCATGCAGCAGCAGGGCCGTCAAGGGATAGGGATCACTACAAGACCGAATCAGAAGAGGAGAATCCTATTGAGTATTATGGTGAGAGCAAATGGATGGCAGAACAGGTGGTGAAAGGCTATTGCGCTGTTCTTCCATGCACTACTCTACGCCCAGGCAGTGTTTATGGCCCTGAAGACCTTGACTTCCTTAACATTTTCAAGATGGCTAAGTCAGGCATTAACATTTACCCCGGCAGCAAGAAAAAATATTTCTCCCTGATTTACATTGATGACCTGGTTGATGGCATATTCAAAGCCTCTTTTTCTGATAATGCGATTGCCAGGACTTATTTCATGTGCAATGACGAGCCCATTACCTGGCAGCAGATGCATGAAACAATTTTCAGCACAGTTGGCAAAGAGCCATCAAATATTAATATTCCTTTTCCATTTGTCAAGGCGCTTTCATACCTCGGAGATGCTTATGCTTATGTTTCTGGAAAAGTTCCTATTATTAATGTGCAGAAGATTAAGCTTTCAAAACCAAGTTATTGGATCGCGTCGAACCAGAATGCAAAGAAGGATTTGGGTTTTCAGCCAGAAGTCAGCCTTGAAGATGGCGTGAGAAGAACTTATGAATCTTATAGGGATAACAATCTATTATAGTGAGATTACCGGCATAAAAAATTCTTTTCTATCTTATTAACCTTTATCTTAACTCCCTCTTTTCTTAGCATCGCAATCTTTTCCTGGATTGGCTTGCCAGTGGTTTCGCCGCTAAAACCCCCGATTGTTCCATCACTCTTGATAACTCTATGGCAAGGGACAACTGGAGCAAATGGATTGACTCGCAATGCTTGGCCAACAGCCCTTGGGCTGCTCTTTAGCTTCTTTGCAATCGCAGAATAAGTAGTTACTTTTCCACGCGGCACTTTCTTAGTGAGCGCGTACACTTTTTTCTGGAAATCAGTTATTATTTTCCGTTCTGCCATTCTCTTTCTGCTTTTGAGAATCTTTCTGGCGTGCCTGTGTCATACCATTGGCCTGAGAACACATATCCAAGAAGCTTTTCATTACTGGCGAGCTTGGGAAACACGTCATTCTCTATCATTGAGAATCCTTCTGGTATTATTTTCAGCACTTCAGGCTCTAGCATGTATAATCCTGCGCTTATGAGCTTGCTCGGAGCGTTCTGCTTGCTTGGCTTCTCTATAAAAGTCATCACCTTGCTGCCGTTCATAACAGCTACCCCGTAGTTTGATGGGTCTTCTACTGTAGTGAGCGCGAGTGTTGCCGTGCTCTTGTTTTTTTTGTGGAATGCAAACATGTCCTCCAGGTCTATGTCTTTTAGCTCGTCTCCGTTCATTAGTATAAAGGTGTCATTGAGTTGCCCTTTAAGCAGGTTAAGCGGCCCAGCTGTTCCCATCGGCTCTTCTTCTTCCACGTATGTGATATGAACTCCGAGTTGGCTTCCGTCGCCAAAATATTCCTTTATTGATTCTCCTTTGTAGCCCACGCTTATGATGACATCTTTTATGCCGTGCCTTTTGAGCAGGTCTATGTTGTGCTCTAAGATAGGTTTGTCGTGCAATCTTAGCATTGGCTTTGGAAGAAGATTGTTCATGGTTTTAATTCGTGTGCCTTTTCCTCCTGCGAGAATAATTGCTTTTGATGGCTTGTTGTCTCCAAAGGCTCTGTTTAGCAATAGCTCTACTGCGTGGCTCCTGTTCTGTACATCTGTGCCATTCACACTCAGGTCTACTCTTTGAAGAATTTCTTTTTCAATTGTTAGCGTTATCCTCTCCTTCATTTTGCTTCTCCCCGTGCAAGTTAATCTTAGGGAAATGAGGCTGTCTTTTTAAATATTATGAAATGGTATGATGAAGTATGATGAATCACAATAATATTTAAATACTAGAAAAACACTACACGGTAATATTACTGAATTTACCGAAAATTTTTCATTTTCACATATGCACTTAAGAGTTAGGGGGTGGTGCAGTTGGAAGAAGATGACGTGTACAGCGAGGACCCCCTCGAGATAGACCTCGACGATATCGAGGGAAAGGACCCTGCAAGGGCAAGGTTCATCAGGGGGTATTTGAAGGCCGTTATATAAGGCCAGCAAAAAAAGGATGTGAGTGAGAACATAAGAACCTCAATGGGGGTATTTGCTCTCATACAAGATTTGCTTCTAGATAATGTTGTTTAGTATTTTTGACCTTTACTTCTACAACAGAGCTGATTTGAAGATCAGAGTCCTTAACTATGACTGGCTTGTAATAATCATTTCTGCCAACCACAGAATCACGCTTGCCAATTTCATCAATAATGATTTTTCCTTTCCAGCCAAGCCATTCCTTATTATCAATAATCCTTGCCTGCAAATCAACCATCTGCTTAGATCTTTTCTTTACAATCTTGGTGTTAAGCTTTGGCATCCTAAAGGCAGGAGTGCCTTTTCTTGGGCAGAACTTAGTAATGTTGACCACCGGAATCTTTAGTTTTTCAAGTAGCTGGCAAGTTTTTTCAAAATCAGCATCAGTTTCATCTGGGAACCCGCAGATAATGTCTGTGGCTATTGTAATCATTGGAATTTCTTTTCTCAACTTTTTCACAATCTTAACAAAATCCTCAACCTTATACTTCCTGTTCATTGACTTTAACACTTTATTGCTGCCTGACTGAACAGGTAGGTGGATGAACTTGAACATGTTAGGATGCTTTAAGATAATTATCAGCTCATCAAGGAATTCAAGAGCATGATTAGGGTTGAGCATGCCAAGCCTGAGCCTGACATCTGGGTTCATCTTGACGCTCAAGAGCTCGTTTAGCAAGACAGGAAGACTTGAATTCATGTCCTTGCCATATGCTCCGCAGTCTTGGCTGGTCAGCCAAACTTCCTTGACACCATCACCAAGAGCAGCTTCAAACTGTTGCTTAATAGCGCGAGTATCATAGCTGAATAATTTTCCGCGGGCAAGCCTGGTCTTGCAATAACTGCACTCGCCCAAGCAGCCAGCAGCAATGGGAATAATCTCAACAACAGAGTTCTTTCTTATCTTAGGGAGATTAAGCCGAGGATTATTCTTGAAATCCAATAGCCTTACAATATTTCCTTTTGAAGCTCCATTAACAACCTCGCTGATTTGGTCAAGATTCCTGACTCCGACCACAGAAACTTTTTTTAATAACTCATTGCCAGGCTCTGCCTGGGGAATACAGCCAGCAACCACAACCTTTTTTTTCATTCCAAGAACTTTCTCGAGTTCAGAAAAGAATCTTTTCTCAGGCCTGTCCTTCACAGTGCATGTGTTGAACAGAACCAAATCTGCTTTTTTCAAGTCGCTGACAAGCTCGTGCCCAGCTTTTACCAGCAAGCCACCCATCACTTCACTGTCAGACTGATTAAGAGTGCAGCCGAATGTCCTGATGAAGATTTTCATGAAAAACAGAATAAACCTGCTATTAATAAATGTTTTTTTAGCAAATTATTTAAAATCAGCAATAAACCATTAGTTATAAAGGGAAAAGAGGAGGAAGCATTCTTATGGCTAACAAAAAACAGGTTTTTTGGAGCCCCAAAAATCACGAAGGTGATTTTTGATGGCAGAGGAAGGGATTAGTTTGCCTGCAGATTTTTACAAGCCTGATGTTGACAATATGAGGCAGGTTATCCTGCAGATGCCTGAGCAGGCAGAGCAAGGCTATAAGCTTGCAGAAGCCATGGACCTTAGCAGGGCTGGTGGCAAGTATAATTCTGTGCTAATAGCAGGAATGGGAGGCTCTGCAATTGCAGGATTATTATTGCAAGGCTACCTGGCAGACCAGCCAATTAGGATAGTGGTTGTCCAGGATTATTCTCTTCCTTTATGGACTGACAAGCAAACCCTGGTGATTGCTTGCTCATATTCAGGCAACACAGAGGAAACCCTGAGCGTTTACAAGGAAGCTAGGAGAAAAGGCTGCGATGTGATAGCAGTCACAACTGGCGGCAAGCTTGAAGAATATGCCGATGTTTCAAAACTAATTGTTGTTAATATTCCAACAGGCTTTCAGCCAAGAGCTGCTCTTGCTTACCAGTTCTTTGCAATCCTAAGAATACTTGAGAAGCTTAGGTTGGTTGAGAGCAAAGCCAAGGATGTTCTAAGGCTGAAAGAGGACTTGAAAGCCCAGTTGCAAGGCTTGGAAAGAAATGCAATCCTGCTTTCAGAAAAGCTTTTGCACAAGACTCCTCTTATCTATGCTGGCAAGAGGTTTGAAGCTATCAGTTATAGGTGGAAGTGCCAGTTCAATGAGAACTCCAAAGTAATGGCTTTTAATCATGCATTTTCTGAGATGAATCATAATGAAGTTGAGGGTTTTGAGAACCTCTCAGGAAGCTATTATGCGTTGTTTCTAAAGTTTGACGAGGATCATAGGAGAGTGCAGAAAAGGATGACTTTAACCAAGGAAATCATGCTGAAGAAAGGAGTAAGTGCCACTGAAATAGCTATACATGGCGCTTCATTGCTGAGCAAGATATTCTCAGCTATCATCCTTGGGGATCTAACCAGCTATTATCTTGCGCTCAGGCTAAGGTCAAACCCTTCTGATGTTTCACTGATTGAAGATTTCAAGGAAAAACTTGGCCAATGGGTTGCATAAAGCCAGCTCTAACCTAATTTTCCGTATATAACAAAAAAGCAAAAGCTTTATATATTAAAAGAACAAAACCAAAGCTTAATTGTATAATCAAGATAAATCCTCTGGTTAAGGAGGAATAAGGAGGGGAATTCATGGCTTGGAAATTTTTATCTTTCAAAAGAAAGAAAAGGGATAGTTATGATGACGATGAAGGGCTTCAGGCACAGGATGATTATGTTGAGCTGAACACAGAAGGAGAGAAAGGCAAGAACTCAAGAATCATTGTCAGGCCTTTTGTTATGAATGATTTCTCAGACATCAAGCCAGTACTGGACTCATTAAGAGAAGGCTACACAATTGCATTGGTTAATATCAAGCCACTCAAGGAAAAGGACCTGGTTGAGCTCAAGAGAGCAGTCAACAAGCTCAAAAAGACCTGTGACGCAATAGAAGGAGACATTGCAGGATTCGGGGATGACTATGTTGTCATCACTCCAAGCTTTGCAACCATCTTCAGGTCAAAGGCAACCAATCCTCTGAAAGAAGAGCCTATGGAAGGCGGCGCAGAGGAATAAATTTTTTTCTTTTTTACCTGATTCTTATCTTATTTATTTAATTAATTTTCCAGACGGACTAGAGAAATACTAATGACAAGTTTTAAAAATTCCTGATTAGCCTTTTAAAAAGATTTCTATAAAACAAAATAGGTATTGTGAACTAATAGTTTGAAACACAACAATATATAAAAAGCAAGTTCCCCAGAGTATAATTCATGGGCGACAGAAAAAAAGAGGTTAAACCTAAAAAGACAAAGAAGGAAATCTCAAAGCAACCTGTAAAGGAAACAGAAAGTAAAGAACTTGCTGGTTCAAAAAACAAGAGTTTTTTGAAAACTAAGGCTGCAGAGTCAGATAATGTTCCTTCCCTAATAAAAGGAGAAGAATGCCCTATCTGCCATAATAAGACCTTGACTTTGATAGAGGCTGAGACTGAAATCCCTTTCTTTGGAAAGACTTATTTATTTTCCATGAACTGCTCTAACTGCGGCTATCACAAAGCAGATGTTGAGGCTGATGAGGAAAAAGAGCCGAGCAAGTACACTATTGAGACTAGTTCTGAAGAAGATATGAAGATACGCGTAGTAAAATCATCCAACGCTACTGTGAAGATACCTCATGTCGGGAATATTGAGCCGGGCGAAGCAAGCAACGGCTACATAACCAACATTGAAGGAATCCTCCAGAGGATGAAGAAGATGGTTGAAGTCCTCCACGATGATTCTGAGGACGAAGAGGATAAGAAAAAGGCAAAGAACATCTTAAAAAAACTGCTCAAAGTGATCTGGGGCCGGGAAAAACTCAAGATAATAATAGAAGACCCGACAGGCAATTCTGCGATTATATCTGATAAGGCAGTTAAAAGTAAATTATGAAAAATAATCTAATATTTAGCTGAGTGCATAAAAGGGCGAAATCTCTTCACTGTTTCATATTCTTTTCTTTCTTTCCCTCTCTTCAGGTGGTTGCTCTCCTCATTTGTGTTTTTTACTTGATCAGAACAGAATAAGCTGGATATATCCTTTTTTATAATCTTCTTAGATTCTATTCTCAGTTTTGAATCCTCGAGCTTCGCATTATAAAATATTTTAATGAAAGAGTACCCCGGATAAACCTGGCTTAGGTAGGCTTCTGCCCTTAGAAGCTGGTTTTCAGCGCATCCATAACCGTTTTTTCCTACTTTTATTTCGAATATTAAAACTCTCTTCCTGAGGCTGTCAACTGCATACACATCTATTTCACCGCAGATAGGGATTTCTTTGTCGTTTGGTTTTTTTTCAACTGCCTTGATTCTTTCTTTGTCGAACACGTAACAACTAAGAACTTTCACTTTGCTAAAAAAAGGGGATCTGCTGCATCTCCGGCCTATTTCTTGAGCAATCGTATCATGTTCTTTATTGGCTCCGTTCTTAGCCTTTACTCTTCCTTCAAGCCCAGAATCCATCGCGTTTGTTTTCTCTTCCACTATAGCAGCTCTTATTTTTAAACTCATTTATAATATCTTCGATTGTAACCATTCCGAAATGGTTATGTTATGAGAGGTTTTTGCGCAACATTTAAAAAGCCAGAAATCAAGTATATGTATACAGAAAAACAAGAAGCAACGGTGATATAAGATGTGCGAATACCTAATGAACGGAGTATGCTTTGACCCAGAGAAACACAAGAAAGGCTTTGTTGCACAGAAATGCGACAAGTGCCCAAAGCAGAACATGACAGAAATGCCTAGTGCTGAAAAAGAATACATACATCCTGTTTTCAGGTGAAACAATAACTTTTTTATAAAATTTCTATAAGCTTCTAGCTCTCTAACTCCCTAGTTCAGCAGAATACCTGGTTTTAATCAGGTCTATATGGCCCGGACCGAGATTCTCAATTGCGCTCTTAACCTTGACTCTCAGGTAAGGCCCTTCTCTATCATCACCAAGCATTAATCGGACAGGTTCAATTTCATTGGCAATACGGTCAAACATATGACTAGGAATCACTCTCCCGTCAATCTTCTGTCTTAAAAGAACATTGAAACAGGTAATTGTTTGTTTTTTTGAAAGAGTGGGAAGGCGATCTGCTTCAAGCAAAACAATTGATTTTAGATATGCCTGTGGCTGGTCTGAAACTGCTTCTGAAAAATAATACACGATATTCTCCCCGCGCCCAACCTCTGTTATTATGCGCTCTTTATGTAATCTGCCCCATACCTTATCACTGAATGTGCCGGGGTTTATTATTTTCCTCCTCATTAAACCGCCAGGTCCTGGTGCAAATTCATAATATAATTCCATTTCTAAGGTTGCACGATCCAACATGAAAGGTATATAGCCTTTTGTCTTTGATTCAAGAGTGGAAAAGGAGAATCTTGTAATGTGGTCGTTATTGTTTCTTTCCAGCACGCCCAGCAGGAGCCTCTGGAAAATTTCTGGTGTGTAATACGGACTCATCTGGCACAGCAGCTTAAATGCATCTTCTTGCTTTAAACACATCATGCCGCCATCTTCAAAATATACGTTAGGCGCAGCAGGCGGGACTGGTTTTTTGGTTAAATTAGGTCTTGGCGCTGATATTGTTGCAAGCCTTTCAGCTGTTGGCTGAGGTGGTGTCACAGTTGTTGGCGGTTCTACTTTTTTCTCCTGCTTTTTCTTGTCATTGTCTTTGCTACCATCACCTTTTTTCACTCTCCTGCATCCTGAAAGAACATTGATTATTTCATCTATGCTGTGCTTTGAGTAATAGATGATTTTTCCTTGACCTTTGCCAATTGCCAGGATATAATCCTTTGGCAACCCTCGCAAGTACATCCCTAATTGGTTTACTGGGATAGCTGTTTTATCAGCCATCTTCTTCCTAGTCTGTGTATCAAGCGCTAATAACTTGTATCCTTGGCTGTGCGTTCTTTGCGCCAATGCTTCTATTGATGATTCAGGTTCGCTTTTGTTCAATATTCCTGCATTAATAAGCCTGGCAAT
>CAYGYA010000035.1:0-5778 GCA_964354085.1 uncultured Methanosarcinales archaeon | reverse complement strand
AAGATTAGAGAAAGACTTTGACCTTGCTCATTGCAGGGATGACTGGTCAAACATGGATTTCAATGAATTCATTAGTGAGAACTATAGAAAGAGGTTCATGGGTTTAATGGCTGATAATGCTTCTGAGATTAAAAAGGTTTATACAGCAGTTTTTCCAACAGAAGAGGTTATCAACCATATCCTGGTAAAAGAAGAAAAAGATGCAATGCTCTTTATCCATCATCCGATGATATGGAATATTAATGGCGAAAATGGTGTTTTTAGGAGCATACCGAGGGGTTTGCTTAAGAAATTAAGGGATAATAATATCTCTATTTATAATCTTCATACGCCGCTTGATAATTTTGGTGAATACTCCACTGGTGTTTCATTAGCAAAAGCCTTGGACTTTGAAATCAAGGAGCCTTTTTATGAGTATTTCGGCAATCCTGCTGGTGTTATTTCCAAGACTGGCTTGAGCACAATTGATGAATTAGTTGAAAAAATTAAAAAAGCAGTTGGTCACAAGGTAAAGCTTTGGCATTATGGTTCAGGTGAAATAAAATCATTCATGGTTGGAGTTATTGGCGGTGGCGGGCTTGATGTTCCAGCCTTAGAAGAGTTAAAGTCCAAAGGCATCAACACTTTTGTTACCGGTGTGACTAGAAAAACAAGCGGTTATGATCCTGTTATTAAAGCTCATGCCTTTGCAAAAGCGAACAAGATTAACATAATCGGTGCCACTCATTACTCTACTGAGAAGTTTGCTTGCATTGCAATGGTTGATTATTTCAAGAAGCTTGGCTTAAGGGCAGAGTTCATACTTGGCAAGCCTGATTTTGAAGATATGGATTATGGTTTCAAAAGGTGATTAAGCATTATAGGATTAATCTCAGACACGCATGATAATGTTCCTAATATTCTTAAGGCTGTTGAGATTTTCAAGAAGAACAATGTTGAGTTTGTTATTCATTGCGGTGATGTAATCAGTCCTAGCAGTGTCAAGCATTTTGCTGGTGTCAAGATGAAATTCGTCTTTGGCAACTGTGATGGTGACAGGGCTCATATTGAGGAGAAGTGCAAGGATATTGGCGGGGAGCATTACGGCAGCATCATGGAGCTCAAACACAAGGGAAAGACCATTGGCGTTGTTCATGGAGAAAATATCCTTATCAATGACAAGATGCTGAACAAGGGCTTTGATTATTTTATCCACGGCCATACCCATGTTCCTGAGGACAAGAAAGCTGGCAAGACCAGGGTTCTCTGCCCGGGAGGCCATTATCTTGGCGATGAAAAGTCTTCCCACAAAGTTATTATTCTTAATGTTGAGAATGACAAGGCTTTGTTTATTGATGTGTGATAATTACTTGTGAACATTTAAGAAAAACAACTTTTATAAACTCCTGCTTTTTCTCTCCTCTTTATGGTTAAAGCAATCTTATTTGATTTTTGGGGTACACTGGTAGAGAACGGGATATTCCCCAGTCCTGTGAAGCAGGCAAGGTATATTCTTCATCTGAGGATGACTTTCAGCGACTTCATTATCAGGTTTGAGAAAGCAATCATGACCAAGCCTTACGCTGACTTGAATGAGGCTTTCACAGAGGCTTGCAAGGAATTCCAGTTAGAGCCCCAGCCTTTTATTATTGAAAAACTGGTCGGTATGTGGAATAAGAATGAGCTCTTAGGAAAGCCTTTCTTGGAAACAATAGAGGTGCTTGAGTACCTTAAGCAGAAAAAAATCAAGATTGGCCTAATATCCAACACTACTCCTACAATAGCAAGGACTCTTGACAAGTTTGACCTTAACAAGTACTTTGACGCTACAATGTTCTCATACGAGGAAGGGCTGCTCAAAACAGACCCTGACATGTTCAAGAAGCTGCTCAAGAAGCTAAAAGTAAAGGCAGACGATGTTTTCATGGTCGGCGACTCAATGCCTACTGACGTGATTGGCTCAAGGAATGCAGGCATCAGGTCTATTCTTCTTGACAGGATGAATAAGAGGGAGTACACTCCTAAGATTGTCAACCTGAGAGAGCTTAAGAAACTAATTGATAATAATGAATTAGATGACTTCATTGCAAAAGGCGAGGAAGAGCAGGTTTCTAGAGACAGCAACCCAGCGGTTGAAGAGCAATAATATCAAGAGGTCGGGTTATGAATACAGAAAAGGACTGTATACAACAGAAGTCTATAATTTCTGAGCATACAATCCAAGATTGTATATTCTGTAAGATAATAAAAGGAGAAATTCCCTGTAGTAGGATATATGAAGATAAGGAATTTCTGGCCTTTCTCGACATTAAGCCAATAAGCAAAGGCCACACCCTGGTTATTCCTAAAGCTCATTGCAAGAATCTGCTTGACTTCCCAAGATCAGTAGAGACTGATCTATTGGAGTTTATAAAAAAAGTGGCTTCTGCAGTTGTTAAGGCGACCAATGCAGACGGGTTTAACCTGGGAATGAATAACGGCAAGGCAGCAGGGCAAGTGATACATCACGCGCATTTCCACATCATACCCAGGTTTGACAATGATGGCTTGCATAACTGGCCCAACAAGGACGTTTCTAAAGAAGAGCTTGAGCAGATTCAGAAAAAAATAGTAAGCTTTTTATAAGCAATACTTTTCTATTAGAAAGAACACTTGCCGGCGTAGTTCAGCCTGGTTAGAGCGCCACGCTCATAAATGCAATCTTGAGCGATGAGACGAAAGTCAATGAACAAAGATTGTGGTGCACCGTGGAAGTCGGGGGCTCGAATCCCCTCGCCGGCATTTTTTTTTAAAAGAGGTGGGTGAGGAATACGGGAACATGACTGCTCAACCTCTTTGTGATAATCCTTGTAAAGGTGCTTTCTCCTACAGCCACGGCATTAAGGGCAGGAATGCTGACAAAATCCTTTTTGTTCTTAACAGGGCTGACAGTAGGCTGCTTCAGCAGAGCTTGTTTAATAACACTCATCTTGAAGCTCTTATTAAATCCCCAACAGGAAAAGCGTTCAGAGAAATAGTGGATTATTGTAATCTTTCCTTTGATGATATCTATATTACTAATCTTTTCAAATGCCTGCTTCTTGGCGATAGGACTCCTGCAAAAAAAGAATATGAGCGCTGTGCAAAAGTATTGGAGGAGCAGGTTAGGGATTTTGCCCCTTTGAGAATAATTGCATTTGGGAGCCGGGTTTATGAATCAATGTTCCCGATGGAAAGCGCTAGCAAAAATTTTGAAAAGATGGTAAGCGAAGTGCTTTATTACCAAAATACGCCTACGCTGGTATCCAATCATCCATGCAAGCTATGCTCAATTATTTCTAAGACAAAGGAGAAGCATTACAGGATTATAGAAGAGTTCCTGATAATATAAGAATATATAAAATCAAGTTTTCATACTCTGCTCAGCCAGCTTTCAAGGTCAAATATTTTGGCAGAATAGCCTTCATTTTTTAGCAATTTGAAGCATGCTTGAGTAGCCTCGTAGTCAGTAGCATAGCGTGTCTTCCTTTTATTATCAGTTTCTGCTGAATGAGGATAGAACTCAACGATTTCATAGTTAAAATCTATTGATGTGAATACAGGAGAGCAGATTGACCCAAAAAAAGGGATGCGATTATCTCTTCCGTATTGTAACATAAGCTTACGGGTAATATCTGTAAGGTCTTTTAGCTCTTCAATCCTTACTTTATCATCAAGAGGCGTAAGCTTTAGGTGGATTGGTTTTTGCTCCATTCTATAAAGTAGGTATTTAAAGACTTTATTTAAATCTTTTGCTTGCCTAACCTCTCTGGAGTGGAGACAATTTAGAAACGCATTTATATTCAATCTCCTTCTTGCTTTTTTATGGCTCATATAAATATGGAAATAAAAGCAAAATACGCTCATTTTGGCAGGATAAAAAATGTGCTCAAGAAGCAAAAAGCTGATTTTAAAGGGCTTGACCATCAGATAGATACTTATTTCAGGACTAATTCAGGAAGGCTAAAGTTAAGAGAAGGGAATATTGAGAATGCGCTCATTTATTACGAAAGGGAAAATAATCAAGGCCCTAAGCAGTCTAATGTGCTATTGTATAATCATGACCCTGGCTCCTCGCTAAAAAAGCTGTTGTCAAGCTCATTAGGAGTGCTTGCTGTTGTGGATAAGAAGAGGGAAATCTATTCTATTGGCAATGTAAAGTTCCACCTGGATAAAGTAAGGGATCTTGGCAGCTTTGTTGAGATTGAAGCTATTGATGCTTTCGGGAACATGGGAAAAGAAAGGCTGCAGCAGCAATGCCAGTTCTATGTTAACCTATTCAAGGTTAGAGAAGAAGACCTGGTTTCATGCTCTTATAGCGACTTATTATTGCATAAAAAACAATGAAGAAACAATCTTTGAGAAAAATAATTCTTAGTAGCTCTTTGCAAAATAAATCATCTTCTCAGCTTTTCTGCCGCAGCCGCAGAAGCAATTGCCTTTTATCTCTGGCTGCTTAAAAAGAATGTTAAGGCTCTTTGCGCCTGTCTCGTCCTTGACTTTGGCTTCGCAATCATTGCTTTCACACCATTGAACAGAAGCTATTTTACCATCATCAACAACGCTCTTGAGTTCTGAAAGTGAGCCTGCCTTTACAATGCTGTCATTAAGGAATTTCTTTGCCTTGTTATACAGGTTGTCTTGCACATCTGCAAGAAGCTTTATGACGCGAATAGTAGCTTCTGAGACTGGCGCTGATTCCTTGACTCCTGTGTCCCTCCTCACAATCACCACATGGCTCTTTTCCAGGTCCTTAGGGCCTATTTCTATCCTGAGAGGCACTCCTTTTAGCTCCCAGTAATTGAACTTGAAGCCAGGGCTGTACTCTTCTCTTTCATCCAGCTCTACGCGAATAGTCTTGAGTTCTTTCTTTATGTTTCTAGCTAGATCAAGTATTTTCTCATTCATAGTTGGCTTGTTGCTAAAGAGTATGGGAACAATAACTACCTGGATTGGCGCGATTCTTGGCGGGAGCACAAGCCCTTTATCATCTCCGTGAATTGCTACCATTATGCCGATTGACCTGGTAGTAAAGCCCCAGGAATTTTGCCATGCATACTGCTTTTTTCCTTCCTTGTCAAGGAAGGTTATGTCAAATGCTTTTGAAAAATTCTGCCCTAACAGATGTGTTGTGCATCCTTGTATCGCCCTGCCATTCGGCATTAAAATCTCAAGGCTGTTGCTATAAACAGCTCCTGCAAATTTCTCAGTATCAGTCTTCCTGCCTTTTAGCACAGGGACAGCATAAAGTTCTTCATATGCCCTGGCGTAGATGTCAAGAATTTCAAAAGTCTCTTTCATCGCCTCTTCCTTGGTCGCAAATACTGTATGGCCTTCATTCCACAGGAATTCCCTTGTCCTCAGGAAAGGGACCGGATGCTTGAACTCCCACCTTACAACAGAGTTCCACTGGTTAAGCCTCAAAGGCAGATTTCTCCATGAGCGTATCCATTTCGCATACGAGTCATACATAATGGTCTCAGATGTCGGCCTAACGGCAAGCCTTTCATCGAGCTTTGTGTCTCCTGCATGTGTCACCCATGCAACCTCGGGGGAGAAGCCTTCAACGTGCTCCTGCTCTTTTTTAAGAAGCTTCTCAGGTATAAACATAGGGAAGTAAACATTTCTTATCCCCATCTTTTTCAGATTTGAGTCGACAACTGAAACAATTTTTTCCCAGATGGAATAAGAATCCTGGCGGAGAACAATGCAGCCGGACACAGCGCTGTAGTCAGCCAGCTCTGATTTTGTAATCAGCTGGGTGTACCACTCCGAGAAGTC
>CAYGYA010000034.1:0-7794 GCA_964354085.1 uncultured Methanosarcinales archaeon | reverse complement strand
GGATTCATTGCAACTGATAACAAGGAATATTTTGATTTCCTTGAGAAGAATAACCCGACTTTTGAAATTGACTTCATCGGCCTTTTAGATAAATTAAATAATCTGAATAAAAGGCTTTCTGATTTAAGGGATACAAGGAACAAACTCATTCAAGAGCTTGAAGCAACTGAGTTTGCAGATAAGGTTATTCACAAGGAAAAAAAGGATTATGGTGAAGGCATTAACCTAATTGTCAAGTTTGATTCTGAAAAGCAAAAGGAAAAATTAATAAAGCTTGCAGAAAAAGAAAACCTTGAATTCACTCTTTGCCCTCGGGACATAAGGGTGAATGAGAGAGCAGTTTCATTCGAAATCAAAAGGCGATAATTCGAGGTGGTCATCATGGCTTTGCAGATGCCTAATAGTGCGAGTGAGTGCATTTATTTCACTAGAAGAACATTTGACAACAATGGGAGAGCAATTGCCTGGGTTTATAAGAAAACCTGCCCTAAGTGCGGCAAGGCTAAGATGGGAAAACCATTGGACCCTAAGACTAAGAGGCCTAAGATCAGGGCTGATACTTATGAGTGCCCTGCCTGCAGCTTTTCTGAGCCTAAGCAACAGCACGAGGAAAGCTTAATGGTTGAGGTAATGTTTACCTGCCCTTATTGTGGAATGAAAGGAGAAGCAACCACACCTTATGTGAGGAGCAAATTCGAGGGAGTGCCTGCTTATGTGTTTGAGTGCTGCGGCTGCCATAAGAAGATTGGCCTGACCAAGAAGATGAAGAAAGGCAAGGGTAGCAAGGATGATGCTGATGATGAATAAGCTTGCATAAAAGAGTAACTACTATTAAGCAAAAACAATATAAAGTGGTTTTCTTTACCCCCGGTATATAATGGGAGAATTAAATAAGGTCAAGCCTGAGAAAGAAATAGCTAATTTTCAACCAGAAACAACAGAAGAGGGAGTTTTAACAGATTATGATATTCCTTCTGATAACAAGGATTCTACAAAAACTGAATCAGAAGTTGCTCCAAGCACAGATGTTCCAAAAGACCAAGTAGAAAAAGACCTTGAAGAAAAAGTTCTTACAAAAAAATTTATTGTTGGTTACACAGAAAACTACCTGATTGACCTGACTAAGCGCTCCTATATAGGCCCTTCTGAATTCCTGGTTTACAAGCACACAGGAAGGAACATGCTTTATTTCTTAAAAAGAATTAATCCAGAAGAAAAAGATGCTAAATACAAACTGCACATGTGTGTTCCCGCTTCTAATAATATTAAAAACTAATGCTACAAACCCAATTTCTTAATCAAATTTCTTAATTAGATTGTCAAGAACTCTTGCATAAAGGTCTTTAGGAATAGTTATGCCATCCTTCGCAGGGCAGCCACAATTAGCTTTTCCTGCAAACTCCTTGAAATTCCTGCTGCTCTCCCAGATTTCTTTCAAGGTTAGATCTTTTATACTCGTGTATCTGAATTCTTCGCTATCATTTCCTTCGCTCATGAACACATCGCCGTAATAGCTTATGTACAATCCGCTGGCAGGAAGGCTGCAAGGCCTTGAACCTGCATAGGAAGAAATGCCTTCCTCTTGAATCTGAGCGAGAGTTTGTACCCCGTGCAGAATGTTCCAATCATAAATCTTGGTGTATAAATCAATTAGCTGCTCGCGAGTAGGAATGGTTTTAGTAATTTTTAGTCTGCCTCTGCCGCTCACCATGGTGGGTGCGACGCAAACATACATGTTTCTTTCTTTCCCAAAAGTGTAAACATCAAAAACATCATCAATTGTGTTTTTCACAACAGGGTTAGTAATCAAGCCCAGATGAGTAGGATTATGTTGGTTGAAACCTGCATTAGCAAGTATTTCCATTGCTCTATTCCTCTTTTCAGAGTAGCCTGGCATACGAACTATGTTATCCTCCTTAGCAGAATCAAATGTTCTGCATCCTAAAAGTATCCTTGTGTTAAGGCTTGATAATTTCTCTACCAGTTGCTCTCCAGTACGAATGCCTAGGTAGCCGTGAATCCTCTTAACAGCATCATCATCTCCGAGGATATGCCCTTTGGTAAAAATAAGGGTTATTAATTCAAGCTCATTCATCTCTTGGATGAATGGAATAAGATTGTAATTTTCAGTGTGCTCACCGCGCCCCAGTAATTTTACAGATTTCAATCCTAGTTCCTTGCCTTCCAGAATAACTTTTAGCATTTCCTCTCCAGAAAGAGGCTTTCCTCCTTTTTCATCAATAGAACTATTATGGCTGAAGCATTGCGGGCATCTTAAACTACATAGGCCTCCTGGAGTTATGTCAACGTCCAAGGTCAAAAGTTTGCCTTTATTCTCTTTTAGCTCTTCTGCTGAGAAGCCAAAACCGTCAACATCATTAACATAATCAGCTGAAAATTTTCCATTGAACACTTTTGGAATATTTGGAAAGATATTCATTGTATCACGCCATAGCTATAGATTTATAGGAGAGGAAACCAACAGGTTTATAAATATTCTGATTAATAATCACTAAAGAGTGAGTATAAAACCAGAAGTGATTTTAGTCTGACGAATCAAGGATTTCATTTTCTAAAAACATTTAAATACCGCCCTTATTTATTTGGCTCTACGATGAAGAAAGTCCTTATAACCAGCGCGCTGCCCTATGTTAATAATGTGCCTCACCTGGGCAATATTATTGGGTGCGTGCTGTCAGCAGATGTGTTTGCAAGGTATTCCCGAAGTAGAGGATACACTACCCGTTACATCTGCGGTGCTGATGAGCATGGAACAACCACAGAAGCCAAGGCTTTAGAGGAAGGCTTGACTCCTCAGCAAGTGTGCGACAAATACTATAAGATCCATAAAGAGATTTATGATTGGTTCGGCATTAGCTTTGACGTGTTTGGCAGGACTCACACAGATACTCATGCAAAAATAACCCAGGAAATATTTCTTAAGCTGCACCAGAACGGCTTTATCATTGAGGATTTCTTAGAAGAATTGTATTGCGAGGCTTGCAAGAGAAGTCTGGCTGACAGGTTTGTGGAAGGAACCTGCCCTTATTGCGGATTTAAAGGAGCGCGAGGAGACCAGTGCGACAAGTGCGGCCACTTAATCAATGCTATTGAGCTCAAAAATCCCGGGTGCAAAATCTGCGGCGGTACGCCAGTAAAAAAGAACACCAAGCACTTGTTCCTTGATTTGGAAAAGCTTCAGCCAGAACTTGATAAATGGATTAAGACCAGAAGTAAGGAAGGGTTCTGGACAGAAAACACCATTCTTTACACTAATGCCTGGCTTAAGGAAGGCTTAAAGAAGAGATGCATTTCTCGCCAGCTCAAGTGGGGGATTCCAATTCCTCTCAAAGGTTTTGAAGACATGGTTTTTTACGTCTGGTTTGATGCGCCTATTGGCTATATCAGCATTACTGCTCATAAGTTCAATGACTGGAAGGATTGGTGGAAGAATCCTGAGCACGTTGACTTGTACCAGTTCATGGGAAAGGATAATGTGCCTTTCCACACAATAGTATTCCCTGCAACATTGATTGGCACGAGGGATAAGTACACTATGCTCTATCATATCAGCACTACAGAATATCTCAATTACGAAGATGGAAAGTTCAGCAAGAGCAGGAATGTAGGAGTGTTTGGTGATGATGCAATAAAGCTGGGACTGCCAGCAGACACTTTCAGGTATTACTTGTTAATCAATCGCCCAGAGAAGTCAGACACTGTTTTCAGCTGGGATGACTTCCAGGACAAATTAAACCACGAGCTCATCGGCAATATTGGAAACCTGGTTAACAGGACAATTGTTTTCCTTAACAAATATTATGACTCTGATGTGCCTGCATATGAGCCTGGTGACAAGGAAAACCAGTTTATCATCCAGATAAGAGACCAGGAGAGCAAAATAACCAACCTGCTGGAAAAAGTAAAGATAAAAGATGCATTAAAGGAAACACTGACACTATCAAGCCTTGGAAACAAGTATTTCCAGGAAGCAGAGCCATGGAAGAATATTAAGGAAGACAGGAAGAAGGCAAGCAACGCATTATATATATTAGCTAACCTTGTAAAAGACTTGGCAGTTCTTGTTGAGCCTTACCTGCCTTTTACAGCTGAAAAGATTTTCAAGCAACTAAATACTGAGCCAAAGAAATGGGATAACCTTGGAGTGTTAAGCATTGAAAAAGGCCACAAGGTGTTGCAAGCAGAAGTATTGTTCAACAAGCTGGTTGATGAAGATAAAAAGAAACTGCAAGAGAAATTTAGCGGAGCAGGGAAACAAGAAAAAGGAGAAAGAAAAGAGAATAATGAGGAGAAAGCAACTGAAAAAGAAAAAATAGGGTTTAACATACTAAACCTAAAGGTTGCTGAAATCAAGGAAGTGAAAGAGCACCCGAAAGCAGAGAAGCTGCTTGTACTCAAGCTTAACCTTGGCAAGGATGAGCCTGAGAGGCAGATTGTTGCAGGCATCAAAGGACATTATTCTGTTGATGAGCTAAAAGGAAAGAAAATAATAGTTGTGACTAACCTAAAGCCAGCAGTGCTAAGAGGAGTTGAATCAAATGGCATGCTGCTTGCATCAGGAAGCGATGAAGGAATTCTAGGGCTGCTCAATGTAAAGAAAGCAATGCCAGGAACACAGGTCTTGATTAAGGGAGCAGAGCCTGGGAAGGATATTATCAGTATTGATGAGTTCCAGAAAGTCAGCCTGGTTGCAAAGAAAGGCAAAGCTTATTTTGACAGTGAAGTATTAAAGGCTGGCGATGAAGAAGTAATTGTTGAGAACGAGGCAGAAGGAAAAATCAGGTAAACTAGATAAATAAGCCGGGTTGTTCTTATATTATCATTAATCGCAAGATTTATATATCTTAATTCTCAGGTTCAGATGTAAGGTGAGGGTTAAAGATTTTTCAAAGGCAATAGCTCTATTAATGATATATCTTATCATATCTTTAACCTTTTTTAGTGCTCTAGCTTTCGGCTATATTACCAATGCTCAAGCCTATGGAAATACAGACAAAGTTCCAAGCATTACCCGCCAAACAGACACTGTTGTTTTCAAGGCTGAAGCTACCTATCCGCTTTCTATCACCTCTTATTTCACTAATAATAATCCTGTAGCAATGAGCTGTTCAGGGGCAAATGGAATTTATAACTGCTCATATTCAACCAGTGTGAACAGCATAACAGGGCCTGTATGGGCTACTCTGAGAGAAAACTCACCAGGAACAGATAGCGCAACTGTAGAAGCTTATCCTGATTATACCCCGCCAAGCATCCTAAGCATGGTAGGCATAAGCATGGGAAACAGGGTTAGAGCTGTCTTCAGCATAGTTGACGAATCAAGCCCCTCCTCACCTACAATGTGCTCTGGATTTAAGAAAGTTGAATTATATATTAATAATCAATTAGTTAACAACACTAATTATTCTATGGGAATTTGCAGTGTTGATGGCGGGATAATAGAAGGAAGCATTCCTAACTATGTTGGTCAGGTAAATGTAACACTTAAAATAGAGGATTATGTTGGGGGTAGAGCAAATTATACACATACAGGCGACCCAATATTAATAGCTACAAAAAAGCCAGTGATAAGGCAAACTGTAAAGGTTTACAAACCTGGAACAGCCACAGAAGTCAGAACAGTCTCAAACAACACCAATTTTGTACAAACTGTTGATGTGAGCATAGAAATAGAAAGCGCAGCAATGGAACAAAATAGGGTATTTGCTGACTTTACTCAGTTTGACCAGACCAACAGTGTTGACCAAAGCAATGTAGCAGCTACATGCCAGAGAAATATGAGCTGGACAGCTCCTTATACATGCACATTCCATGGCGTAAGGCTTTCACCCTCACCAACAGACCTAAGCCCGAGCTTTCTTTTAAGTGCAACTGATGACATGGATAACTTTGCCAATGCAACACTTACTGCGAATTTTCAAAAGCATACAGGTGCAAGCTCAGCCTCTGCAAAGGTTTACAAGGCAGAAACAGAAAACCTGATAACAAAAATATCTACAAATGCTACTAGCATAGAAAGAATAGTTGACATAAGTGTAGATATCACAGACTCAGCAGAAGTCACTAACGCTTCTGGAAATTTCGAAGAGATTCACAGGGACGGAGGGCAAACCATTGTCCAAACCAACAACTGTTATATTAACGAAACAGCAACTGGAGCAAGCGCGAACCACTACATCTGCCTTTTCCAAGGCTTAAGATTCAACCCAGCTGTCGCAAACCCAAAGATCACAATAAGAATTAATGATGATTTAGGAGCACAAACAGAAAAAAGCATTCAGCTTTCATTCAGTCTAGTTTCTAATGCAGGAACAGTAGGCAGGCTTGGACCAGAGCCATCCAGGTGCGTATCAGGAACATGCTATGTAAGGTCATCAGGCAATAATATAACAGCAGAGATAAGCGGAGGCTCAACTTTTCTTGAGAGCAATATACTTTTGCAAGGAACACCATCAGCATGCGCCCAGGAAAATAGTAGATGGGTATGCCAGCAATATATTAGCTTTAACCTGAATGATAAGAAGCTTTACCTTGCAGGACAAGATGACTACGGAAACCAGATAGCAGCAGTAACCAACATCACTATTGATGATGATGCTCCTGTAAAGCTAACTAATTTCACAAGTTCTCCACGCTGCCCAATAAGCACAGAAATACTAAAGGTAAGCATGAATGTTAGCGAGCAAAAATGTCCGGGCGTAATTATAAGCGCGGACACGAGCGCAATAAGCAGCAATGAAAGAACAACAGCAAGCTGCACCAAAATAGGAACTACTAAGAATTATCAATGCGTTTTGAATGTGAAAAATCTCAAGGAAGAAGAGATAAATACCCCATTGAATATAATTGTTGAAGACCTGGCAGGAAACCAGGTAGAAGGGATAGACCCATTGCCTGTTAGCATTTGCATAGCAATTGATGAAGTTCCTGACATGATAGAACAGGTAAAAACAGCAGGAACATTGCCAAGAGTAGACAAGAAAACAGCAGACAAGATAACAGTAAAAACAGCAGTAGGCCTGGAAATAGTTCTGAATAATGATGAAGCAGAGGTAGTTGACAGGACAAAACCTCAATGCGCAGGCCCAGGACTTACAGGCTCAGCTTACACAATAAGTGATATTGGCTTAAACCCAATCATAGTGCTTCCATTAAAATATAATGAAGCATGGGATGAAAATGACCAAGTAGTAATTAACTGCAGCCAGCAATTCAAGATAAAAATAGGCAACAGGATATACACGGAAAAAGAGCCAGAGAATTACACCATAACACTGACAGCATTCAACCAGCCACTTGGCAGCCTTAACAAGAGCTATGAAAAGAAAGTCAATGAGATAAAAAAACAAATCCAGAAACTAGACAAGCAAATCCAGAAATACACAAAAACCTTTGATAAGATAGGCAAGTACTGCGCATTAGCAGAAGGCCTTGGCAAAGTAAATACATTATTACAAGCAGTAAGAGGAACTGTATTAGCGTTCTGTCTTATACCAGTCATAGGACAAACAATAGGACAAGCATTATGGAAAATAATAGATAAAGTGGTTGGGAAGTACCAAGCATTTGTTGACTATAACATCTGGCCGCAGGGATGGGTGCCTACGCATCCACCTGACAAAAGCAATGCAATTGGGCTCGTAATAAAAGGAACATGCGCGATCTACACGTGCAAGTTCTACGACTTCAACACATGGGTAGAGATAGGAATGAGCTATGCAGCCTATTACCAGCAGAAAAAGGAAAGCGCAAAAGAAAATATTGTTGTACAGG
>CAYGYA010000033.1:0-10299 GCA_964354085.1 uncultured Methanosarcinales archaeon | reverse complement strand
TGCTTTTTCAGGACCTTCATGGCGTTTGCCTAGCAAAACTTTCCCTTTAGAAACAAGCATAACCCCAACTCCTACACCGATAAACTTTTTCTCTTCCATTTCGATCCCTTAATGTTATTCTCACTTGACAAAGCTAACAATCTTTGCCTGCTGCCTCAGGGTTATTATGTACTGGGTTAGCAAGTCCTGCTTGTTTTTCAGGAGCAGATAATTAGCTATTGAATCTTTTGCCTGTGCAAAGCTGAGCTGCTGGGCCAGAGTCACATTTATTATATCAATTATGTGGTAGCCTAGCCTTGTCTTGGTTATCTTAGCAGTGCCTGGCTCTGAGCTGAACACTACCTGCTCGTATTCTGGCAATAATTGGCCTTCTTCAAAATCATATTGCCCGCATCTTGAAACGCTTACATTGTCCTGTGAGTAGAGGCTTACCATATCACAGAAATTTGTAGCATTTAGCATAGTGGCTATGCCTTTTATCTGAGCAAGCTTTTCTGCATCATTGCTTTCATTAGCATATATCAATAATTGTCTTGTCTTTGCATTTGCCTTTGTCACAAATGCTTGCTTGTTGTCATCATAATATTTTTGTACATCTGTGTCTGTTGGCACAAGCGCGTTCTTGGTTATCTCGTTAATGTCATTTTGCAGCAACAGGTTGTTTCTTGTGTTATTCCTGAAAACATTCATTGACGAACCAACGCTTGTCAGCCTTTCTTCTAGCTGTTGCAGGGTTAATCCATTATTAGTCATGAAGGTGTTGATTGCATTATCAACTTCACCCTCATTAATAATCAGACCTTTCTTAGCAGCATCCTGCATTAATAGCTTGTTGCTAATAACCTGGTCTAATGATTCCTGCAAGGAGGTATTGGTTCTTGAAGCAACTGGTATGTTGTTATAGACAGCCAGCACTTCTTCATTGTATATTGGCTCTCCATTAATAGTTGCTAGTACGTTCTGTCCAAGCGCCTGGTTCACTGTTGTGTTAGCTGGAACGCTCCTGTCAATTGTACATTCTGTCTTACCATTCTTTGTATTAATGATGAATAATAATGATTTCTTTGTTATAGCATCATCTATCTGCGCAAAATAATACTCGTCAAGATTAAACCCTGGGCAATAAGTGACTATTTGCTGCTTGGCTGTCTTTGCATTTTCTCCTGTCAGCTTCTGGATTGTTAACAATGAGTCAGGATAGTCTTTCTGGTAAGTTTTAACTATGTTGCTCAAAGAGCTCGTATTCTTTATCAAGATTAATGCTAAGGCCAGTGCGAACAGTGCAAGAACAATTGTGGCTATTGCCAAGCCAGCTGATTTTTTCCTGTGCGGCCTAATCTGCAGGCGAATCTTTTTGTGCTCATTAAGCATCCTATTAAGATTATCATCTTTATCTTCTTCCATGAGGATCACCTTTACAAATTTCTTTTATTAATTGCTGATTATCTTGACCTTGTGGTGCAGCTTACTGCATTTTGTGTTGGGCTTATTACAAAACCTGTAGGTGCAGTATAAATAGTTCCTGTCTTCACCCAGTTGGTTGTGGTGCATGTCCCTGTGCCGTCATTTGTATAGCCAAGGTAGAACTGGTTGGCTGTCCTTTTTCCTTCTACACAATTATATAGTAGGCCTCCGCAGTGCAAATCAGCATTGGGAGCTGTGTTCTGGCCATTATAGCACACCTTGCCAACATTAACATTTACTGTGTTTGTTTTGCATGCTCCGTTGCCATCGCAAGTAGCAAGTGTCTTGAATATGGTATAAGAATTCTGGCAAACACTACCAGAGTTGCATTCATCCTTTAAATCCTGCCCACTTGCTTGGTTTACGCACTGGGAATTAACGCATTTCTGGCATAAGCTGCACTCAGAATTACTAATACATTGCCTGTAAACTTCCTGGCAAACAGGTGCGTGCTCTGTAGTGTTTATCATGAAATGTGAAGCTACATTCCATGTTCCTCCTGTTGCTACCCAGCCAGTATCTATACATTCAGATCCATTGTTATAACCGACCCAATACTGGTTTGCTGATGTTCTTCCTGCTACGCAATTATTCCATATCCCGCAATTAGCATTGGCGCTTGGGTTGGTGTTCTGACCATTGTAGCACACATTGCCAATGCCAACATTAACTGTTTGGGTTTTGCAAACTCCATTCCCGTCGCAATTATCAAGTGTCTTAAATATGGTCCAGGGATTCTGGCAAACACTGCTAGGATTACACTCATTCTTCAAATCCTGGCTAGCTCCCTGGTTTACGCACCGGGAATTAACGCATTTCTGGCAGAAGCCGCACTCAGCATTTGATGCGCATGATGCAAGTTTGGTTGAGCAAGTTTCTGCAATTTCTGTTGTATTTATCACATAGCCCGGATTAGCAGTCCATGTTCCTGCGTCATGCATACCATAAAAACAGGTCCAACTTGCTTCTATAGAAAAGCAACTAAGGGGGGGTGGGTATACATAGCCATCATAACATATTTGTGCGTTCCAGGTCCAACCATAATAGCCTAGATAATATTGTTGAGCAGTTCTCTCTCCTGCTACACAACTAATAACTATTCCTGCATTATGATCTGCTGTTGGTGGTACATCCCAGGCAGTTTCATTAATACAAATATCTCCCGGAGTAACAACGCCAGTAGCAGCTTCACAACCACCATAACCATTGCAAACGGCAGTGTCGTATGAATATGGTGTTTGGCAGTAATGGGTTGATAGGCATGCCGTGTCATAAGGGTTAAGGCCTTCATATGCGGGGTGGCATCCAAATTCTATTGGTTCCCAAGTCCAAGGATCGGTCCCTGTGCAAACATAGCAAGTTCCGCATTCGTGCTTTTCATCATACCAATCAGGTTCATTAAAACATGTCCCACTATCAATATCACAAATCTGGCATGTAGGGCAATCAGAATCCTTAGAACAATTTATCACTGATTCTGTTGTTGCGGCTGCTGTTTCCGAGGTAGTAGCAGTATACGCATTTTTATGATGACTAATGGGGGGCAATGGTCTTGCTGTTAACTTTTGACTTGCTGCGCTCACGACAACTGTCATTAGTATTAATAGAATTATCGGTATAATAATCTTCAAAACATTTTTGAGCGAAACATTATTTTTTATCATCATTTTCAATCCCTCACTTAATTTTTTCTTTTCTTATTATCCTTCCTGCTTTGCTTCCTTGTTGTAGAAGCCTATTGCTTTCTCATATTCTTTTTTTTCAAAGCACAGCCAGGGCTCTTTTGTAAAGTATATCAGGGCTCCTTTTGATTCCCAGAGCAACAATCCCGAATATTTTAGTCCCGGCTCTATTATCAGCTCTGGAGCAGGAAAGTATGATGTGTAAGTGTTCTCCTTGACTACTGCGTTTGTCAGGTCTTCTTCTTTAAGCTTCTCAGCAAGTATTTTCCTGACAACCAGTCTTATTGCTCCAAGCACTTCTTCCTGGCCGTCATAATTAATGCAGAAATTTAGAAAGAACTTGTCATAGTTCTTGGTTTTATCCATGAGAAGCTTGAAAACATCAACTAGCTCTGAGTCAAGCTCATACCAGTGGCCTATAACAAAAATTCTTACCTGGTTCTTGAGGATTCTTTCATCATTAAGTAAGTGCTTGAAGAAGGCTTTCAGGTCCTCAAGCATGCCTTCATATTCACTCAGGTTTATGGTAAGCACCTGGTTCTCGTATTTTAGCTGCAGGTCAACCAGCTCGTCCAAGAGCTCAAGGTGTTTGGCAACTGCCTGCGAGAATTCTTTTTTCTCATCTTCTGCCCATGATTTTATGCAGCCAGTATTTATTGCTATGTGTATAGGAACCTTCTTTGGCTTAAGCATAGGAATATCAACCATTACAAACTCCCCCGCAGATTTTTACAAAATCTGGTATCACAAAAACACTGGTTTTTGGGACGCAAAATCGCAAATCTACGATTTGTGAATCCAAAAATTATATTTTTGGAAATCACTGATTTTGCTGAAACTATTAGTATGGGACATTCCTGACGGAAGTCCCATTCCATAAACTATATCCCCTATTATGAAACAGGTAAATTAAGGTAAAATATATAAAGCCTTCGTTTCAAAGAGGTAACAGATGATGTTGTTAGGTATTATTGGTTTTGGAGTGGGCTTATTAGCCTTGATAGCTGCTTCTATTTTTGACATAAAGACAAGGGAAGTGCCTGACTGGCTTAACTTCAGCCTTATTGCATTTGCTATTGGCACTTCATTAATCCTGAGTATTTATCATGGCTATACAACCATTTTTTTCAATTCTCTTCTTGGCATGGCTGCTGGATTAGCTATTGGCTTGCTAATGTTTTACACGGGCCAATGGGGTGGCGGTGACAGCAAGCTAATAATAGGATTAGGAGGAATAATTGGCTTAGGCATTTCTGAGATTAAGCACGGAGTCCCTCTTTTGCTGGTGTTCCTGATAAACATTTTGCTTGTGGGTGCGATTTATGGCCTTGGTTTTAGCTTGGTGAAGGCTCTTGTGAATTTCAAGCATTTCAAAGAGGCTGCTGAGAAAAAACTAAGAAGCAAAGGAGTGTTGGTGATAAGGGTAATCCTTTTATCACTTGCAGTTCTTGCCTTCATTTTCTTGCTAGCAACCAAGACCTTGGAATCAGCCATCCTATTTGGATTTGCTCTCAGCCTTTTCCTGTTCTTTTACCTCTGGGCTTTTGTGAATGTTGTAGAGCAGGTTTGCATGATAAAGAAAATCAAGCTTAGCAAGCTTACAGAAGGGGACTGGATTGTCGGAGGGGTTGTTAAGAACAAGAAAGTGATATTAAAGCCTTCAAAAACAGGAGTTACTCTTAAGGATATGGCGATGCTGAAAAAGAAGAATATAAGAGAAATAACCATTAAGATAGGCATACCTTTTGTTCCTAGTTTCATGATAGCTTATATTCTGACATTTATTCTTGGCAACTGGCTTGTTTATTTAATCTAGAAATAAGATAACTAAGGAATCTTTATCAAGTGCTTTAAGAGATAGTTAATCTTTCCTTTCTTATCCTTCGGCTTTTCAATTGATTCTGCTGCCTCATTTTTTTCTGCAGTCGCTGAAAGAACCAACGGCTCTTCTTTTTTTTCTTGTTTTGTGCCAACAAGGAATGCTTTGTCAGTTATCTTGCTGTGGACTTCATCCATCTCTGCAGGGCTCATCTGCTTTGGCTTCCACAAAAAATTCAGGCCATCATTCTCTTTTCTTGGGATAACATCAATTGCAAGGTGATTGTCGTTCTCATTCAGGATTATGTTTGTCCCGTGGGCTTTTGCTATTTCAAAAACAGCAGTTGATGCGAAGTTAGCAAGGAAAAACAATTCCTCGACCAAGTCATCACCCATCTCATCAAGCTGGGTAAAATGCTGCTTAGGCATGATTTTTACATGGCCAGGCACTGCAGGCTTAGATGGCAGGATAGCTACAAGATTGTCATCTTCATAAACAATCATTGCCTTTTTCTCGCTTATCTTATCGCAAACAACACAGTCCATTTTATTTATCATTCTCTTTTTATTGCACTTAATGCTGCTGATAACTTAGCAATGTCAAGGTTGGCAAATAGTTTTTTTATTTCGGGATTGGCTTCAATCTCTTTCTTGAAATCTTCAGGATTGTTAAGTATCATCTCCTTGATTTTCGGGTTGTCCTCTATGAATTTGGCAAGCTCATGAGAGTTAACAGGATTTGGCTTGGCCTCTTCTGATTTTATTTCTGCTTGCTTTGCTGCGGTCCTGCCTGTCCTAGCTTTGAAGTCTTTCATCATTGCATCAAGCCTGCTTCTTATGGGCGCAAGGTATTGCAGGACTTCCTCTTCTTTGTAATCCTTTACAGGAACTACAAAATTGTCAAGCCCGTCATTATTCTCTCTTGGAACAATGTGGTACAGGAAGTGAGGGCTTTGCTGGCCAGCAACTGCTCCGTTAGCAATGAAAACAGTGGTCTTGTTGGTGATTATTGCTTGTTTCAAAGCATTAACCAAGCCTTTGGTAGTCCTGAACATGTGCATTGCTGTATCAAAAGGGATGAGCGGAAGAATCGGGTAGTGCTCCTTGGTCATGACTAGCAAATGGCCTTTTGCAGCAGGGTTGATATCAAGAATGCTTATTATTTTGTCATCATCATAGGCTTTCCTGCTCGGAATCTCGCCCTTGATAATCTTGCAGAAGATGCAGTTCTGCTTCTGGTATTCTGCAATCTGCTCAGGAGTCATATTATCAAAATCAGGTTGCTCTGCCATCTGGATAACAAATAAATAAAGAAGTTAATAAAGGTTTCTAAAAACGAAATAAAATAAAAAGTAAAATAATTTTTTTATTAGAATACCACTGGAGGAGCATTCTCAGCTCCTGTTGCTGCATTAAAGAAAGTCCTCTTCGCAAAGCCGAAGATTCCAGCCACTATGTTACTTGGGAATACTCTGACCTTGGTGTTGAAGTCCTGCACAGCAGTGTTGTATCTTTGCCTCTCAACAGCAATCTTGTTCTCAGTGTTAGCAAGCTCATCCTGCAATGCAAGGAAGTTCTCAATAGCTCTCAGCTGAGGGTAATTCTCAACATTAATATTCAGGCCTCTATATTGGCTCACAAGGCCATCAAGCTTAGTTGCTGCCGTATCCATTTCTGCAGGCGTCTGGGCATTCTGAATTTCCGTCTTGACTGTTGCCACTCCGCTTCTCAACTCAGCAATCTTAGTCTGGGTTTGCTGTTCAAACTGCACAGCACCTTGAACTGTATTTACAAGGTTAGGTATCAAATCTGCCCTTCTTTGGTAGACAGTCTGAACCTGTCCCCATGCAGCGTCTACGCTAACCTCAGAGCGAACCAGAGTATTGTACATTCCTATGCTGCTCAAAATAATCAAGGCTATAATTGCTATTATTGCAATCGCAACAAGCCATCCTGTGCTTAGCTTCTTTTTCTCTTGCTTAACTTCTTCCTTTGCCATTTTTATCATCTCCCGCCATTCAGGGCGCAAAATTATTTCTTTTTATTATTCTTAAGTTCCTGTTCTTGCTGCTTAGCTAATTCTTTCTGGTGAGCGTCAAATCCTTCAATTATCTTCCTCATCTCTCCCTTATCAAGCCATATTCCCCCGCACTTGCGGCACTTGTCAACTGTGATCCCTCGGTTAGTCAGCTTTATCATCGGAGCCTGGTCCTTGGGGCAGTTAAGCACTTTCTCTTTCTTTTTGAACAAACCCATTGTAGCACCTCTAAAATCTATGATTTTATCATATTGAAATCATCATTGTTATTAAAACTTTTCTCAAAATTTGCCGCTAAAGCCTCCTCCTCCGAAGCCCCCGCCGCCAAAGCCACCAAAACCTCCTCCGCCAAATCCGCCACTGCCTCCCAATCCTCCTCCGCCCCTTCCTCCTCTGCCAAACATGCTTGCAATGATCATGGCTGCGAGGAAGTCATTGTCACCTTCTTTACCTTCTTTCTTTGCTTTCTTTTTGGCTTGCTTGTAGGCAGAGATCATGCTTGACATCATTATTAAACATATTATCACAAAAACGATTATTGTAGTATTGCTTGGCTTGAACTGCTGGCTCCCAGGCCATGTACCTGTTCCTTCTGTCTCAATGCTGGTGTCATTCCTAAGGATTGCACTCATCACCCTTACGCCGTCATATATTCCTTTTCCATAATCTCCTTGCTTGAAGCTAGGCTCAATAACTCCTCTTCCAATCCTTCCGAGCAATGCAGCATTAAGCACAGGCTCAAGGCCATAGCCAACCTCTATCCTATACTCCCTGTCATCAACAGCAAGCAAGATAAGAACTCCATTATCCTTGCCTTTCTCTCCCAGTGTCCTATGAGCCAGGTTAATAGAATATTCCTCAATAGGCGTTCCATTAAGGCTTTTAACAGTAGCAACTGCCATCTCAGCGCTGGTGTTAAGCTTAAGATTGTAAAGCTCATCATTAAGAAGCTGCTTATACTCGGGGCTTATTACGCCGGCTTCGTCATTAACAAAGCCAGTGAGCTTGTCAAGGGCTAGAACTGATATTGGGAGAATTAATACGATTAATAACACTGAAAATACTGAAAGCCACCTCATAAGAAAACAAGAATAATCAGCATTTAATAAAGTTTTGGAAAATTTTAAATATTGGCTAGATGTGCCTGTTCACAAAGGGGGGATTTTATGAAAACAAAAAGCTTATTTTTGATTGGAGTGTTCATTATGGTTGTAATGTCAGTGCAGGCTCAGGCTATGAGCTGCTTAGATGTAATTCCGTCTAAAAAAACAGCTGATTTCATGGCCGGAATACCTGACTTCAACACACAATTAGGCAGTGCTGCTTGCGAGAACAAAATACCTGTTTTTAAGAATGAAGTAATGAATGTCAAGGTATCCATGGCTGATGGCTCAACACAAGATTTTTTCTTAACTATCCAGAAAGGATTTATGAACAGCATAACAGCTGGCGCTGCTGACAAGCCGACGCTTTTAATGCGCATCGGAGAGTGCGAGTTTGACACTATTTTAAGAAGCGATAATAAAGCAGGGGCATTTGCCTACCTTTACCTGCAGAAAAAGATCGGGTTAAGTGCTCATGGCTTCTTTAAGAAGATGAAGCTTGGAACTGCAAAAATGTTCATGGGCGGTGCTCTGAAAAAAATTCAGACTCCTGTTGACATAGCCTGCACATAGGCTAAACATAATCTGTCAGCAAAACGTTTATATTTTGAAGAGCTTTTCTAATTAGAATGCCAGATGCGACATTAGAGCAATGGATAAAGGATTTTGAAGCAAGGTTTGCTAATGTTAAAGCAAGGCCTTATACACCGACGGGCTTTATTGATGATTTAAGACGCAGAGGCAACTATCTTGGGGTTCGAGAGCTAAAGACTGAGTCTGGAAGCAAGCAAAGGCTTTACTGCTATATTGAGAGCAACAAACAAGGAGTTATCCTTGAGAGGGAGAATGATAAGGTCGGGATAGTTGTTAGCTACGGTAACATTTCCCTGGATGACTTCACTACGAACCACGCTCCATTTAACCAGCAAAAAGAATCAAAAATACAATTAAGAATAAAAAAATATGCTGTGCCTGCATTCATTGGCGCTATTATTCCTGCGACATATCTTGGCTTAAAGAAGTTCTTTGGAAAGGATAAGAATAAAGAATAACAAATTTATACAACATCTTTCACTAATTTGACTTTGTAATTCCTGCCGAACTTTTCCCTGTCAATTATCTTCTTGTAATAAAGATTGGACAAGACTGCAGAAACCTTTGACTTTGACCAGTTAAGCTCTTTGCCGATCTCTTTCTGGTTAACAGGGTTCTTCTTTGCATCTTTTTTCTTAAGGAAGCCCACAACTATTTTTTCATCAGGGCTGAGCAAGGATGCTGGCACAATAAACTGCTTTGCAGGCTCTTTTTGAGCTTTCTTCTGCAATCTCTTTGCAATAATCTTACCCCCAAAAAAACCTGCTACCAACCCGATTACTAAGAGCAGTATGTTAATGATAACAATAGATGTATGGCTCAGGTCATTCTTGATGATGTAAGATAGGCTTTCAGAAGACTCTGTATTATAATATACTACTAGGTACTGGCTAGGAGACTCAGGGTTCTTCTCTTTCCAGCCTATAATTATATTTTCTCCGTCAGTAAATATTTCTGTAGGCTTGGGCACTATGGATGGGTTTGCCTCATCTGATATGTTAATGCTGTGGCCAACAGGCAGGTGTATCAGATAGGTCTGCTGCTCAGGAACCTTTGGAAAATGCAGGGTTCTGTAAAAGCTGAACTGATTATTAACTTTCTTTACGATATTATCAAGGGAATAGGAAATGCCGATTTCGCACTGTGAGCAGTTAAGCGGAATTTTTAATGTATTGTTACTGAACTTCTTGCCGTTCACAAAAATATTATAGGATTTATCAGGCAGGGTTAATGAAAAATTTGCGTCTGTATTATCAGACAACGAAAGATTAATGCTTTCAGTCATTGAAGTTTCCTTGAGATAGTCGACAATTACTGCCTGCTTGAGCACAGAAGCAGAAACTGAGTTAAGAGCGAGCATCAGCACTGCAACTATCAGGATAGTTCTGAACAATGCTTTGTAACTCTTGTTTTTTGCCATTTTTTTGCTCCAATATGAAAAATAGTTCTGAACCGTTATTCTGAGGGAAAAACCGTTTTCAGCTTATAAAACTTATGCAAGAAACCTATTGTTCTGGAGGTTTACAGGGATTTTTAATATATAAGCTATGCCTTATTGGATTGGTCAGATCATAAATAAGATGATTTGTTGGAGGACAAA
>CAYGYA010000032.1:0-5779 GCA_964354085.1 uncultured Methanosarcinales archaeon | reverse complement strand
CCAGCCCATTTCTGCTTCTTATCATGAGCAGCTCTCAGCTCTGTCAAAACATCAATAGGGTCAAGCCCTGCATTCTCTGCAAGAGTGCGAGGTATGATTTCCATTGCTTCTGCAAATGCCTTAACAGCTAACTGCTCTCTGCCGCTCAAGGTCTCTGAGAATTTGAGCAAGTTCCTGCTGAGCTCTATTTCTGGAGCTCCTGCACCAGCAACAACCTTATTGTTCTTTAATGAAGCAATTATGTCGCCAACAGCATCCTCAACAGCCCTTTTTATCTCGTCAACAACATGCTCTGTACTCCCTCTGATTAAGAGAGTGACTGCTTTGGGGTTCTTGCATTCCATAACATAGGTCATTGATTCATCGCCAACCTTGACTTCCTCGACAATCCCTGCTTTCCCAAGGTCCTTAGGCGATAAATCATTAAGATCAGTAACAATATTTGCTCCTGTTGCCTTTGCTAATTTTTCAAGGTCTGTCTTGCTCACTCTCCTGACAGCGTATATTCCTTTTTTAGCAAGGAAGTGCTGTGCCATGTCATCAATCCCTTTCTGGCAGATTAATACATTTGCACCTGAGCCTGCGATCTTATCAACCATTTTCCTGAGCATTCCTTCTTCCATATCAAGGAATGCCTGCATCTTCTCAGGGTCTGAAATGCTAATCTTAGCTTCTATTTCCGTATTCTTAACTTCAATTGCTGAATCAATGAGCGCAACTTTTGCATTCTCAACTTTCTTAGGCATGGATGAGTGGATTCTTTCCTTGTCAAGAACAATACCGTCAATAAGAGAGCTGTCTTCTACGCTTCCACCGATTTTCTTCTCAATCTTAACATCGCTCCTGTCAACAATCATTCCTTCTTTTGTCTTCGTTCCTATTCTTTTGACAGCTTTGACAACAAGCTCTGCAAGCAAGTCTTTTGAAGATTCTGCTCCTTTGCCAGTCATGGCAGTAATTGCTATCTTGCCAAGCAAGGCCCCGTCTTCATCTCCCATATTCTCTGCAATGCTGTTAAGTATCTCTTTGGCTTTTTCAGCAGCCATCCTATAACCCTTGGCAATGACTGTAGGATGGATTTCCTGGTCAAGAAGGTCTTCTGCTTTCTTTAGAAGCTCTCCTGCAAGCACAACTGCCGTGGTTGTTCCGTCACCAACCTCATCTTCCTGGGTCTTGGCAATCTCAACCAGCATCTTAGCAATCGGGTGCTCAATATTCATTTCCTCAAGAATTGTTACGCCGTCATTTGTTACAATAACATCTCCCATTGCATCAACAATCATCTTGTCCATGCCCTTAGGACCAAGAGTTGTCCTTACAGTCTCTGCTACCAGCTTAGCTGCCATGATGTTCATTCTCTGGGCATCCCTGCCCCGAGTCCTCTTAGTGTTCTCTGGCAATATAAAGATTGGTTGCACTTCCTTGTTATTCATAATAATACCACCTCGCTAAATTGTTGTATGATTCAGATATTTGTATCTCAGGAGAATTATACTGGATTTAAATATCTTATGCAAGCCTGTCCAGTGTGTCCAGTGCACCTATGGGAATTTTGGTAATGAGCTAATCATTAGTTCTTTGCATCATCTGCAAGAATTATTGTTTAGTATTAAAAAGTTTTGAAAGCATGCGAAATTATGACGCCCTAGTCACTTTGGGAGGTGTTTTTGGCTTTGAAGTTGTTGTCGTGGTTTTCTTCACTGTCGTGGTCGTAGTTGCTTTTGCTGCCTGTGCTTGCTGCTGCTGAAGTTGCAGCAATCTTGCCTGCTCTACTGCTTGGGCTCTTGCCTCTGCAAGTTTCTGTAGCTCCGCACCCCTTGCTTGCTCTGCAGCAGCTTTCAGTGCTGTAAGGTTTTTCTGAAGCTCTAACTGTAATGCCTTGTCTTTTTCCATGGCTATCTGCACCGTTAGGTTATTCTTTATCAATTCAAGGCTTAAGGTTTTCTCTATGAGTGCCTCTTTTTTCTTATCGATAGTATTAACCTGGGTTTCTAGATTTGCTAATTTAGTATCCATTGACTTGGTTGCCTGCACTCCAACAACCAGGAAAACAATTAATAACGCTACTATCCCTATCACAAACACTGCTTTAACTATCTTGCCCATTTCTTATCACCTGTAATTCTTGGCCTAATAATTGAATCTCTTGGCTGGTAATGTTAACGATTTCTTCCTGCGCCTTTACCCCTGCACCAATTACTTCTGCTTGCTTTGATAACTTATCTATCTTTGATTCCCTCTGCAGCATGGTTGATACAAAGAAGACGCTGCCAAGCACCAGCAGCAAAAAGAAAATTGCTGCCAGAACTACTTCTTTCTGGTCTGCAAACAACTGAGTTGAGTTTAGTATTCTGACAACTAGCAATGCTGTCACGCCAAAGAACATAACTAATACTATTGGATGCAGTATTGGCGCAAGAGCTGAAACTTTCAAGTCTGTTCCTAGGTTTATGCTGTGGATGAAGGCTATGGCAAATGAGGCATAGCTCAGGAAATGAACAAGCTTCCATTTCTTAAAACCCATGAACTCCATGCTCTTTTGAGCAGAAGTGAAAGCCACGAGCAGCACCAGGTAAAACGCCAGTGTTCCCAGTGATAACAGGACCAGCCACTTATCTGAGAATGAAAACCCCAGGTATTGCACAAAGCTCAGGCTCTTGCCCCATTTGAACTTGTCAAAAACAGCTGATATGAAGTGCAGCAATATAAGGAAGCCTGAGAATATTGCTATTGGCTTGTGGAACTTGAATAATACAAAATCCCCTTTTATCTTGTGCAAAAGCCTTATCTCTCCCAGCAAGACAGTCAAGAAAAGAGCAAGGAAGGATAATAAGCCAAAAATCCTGTTCTGTATCCATATTGCCTGCGTGGTCCTTAGGCCATAGCTTAATCCCAGAAAAATAATGGTTACAATAATTCCTGCAATAATTGAAAAAAATATTTTCTTATTAATTTTTATTACCATTTAGGCCTTCACCTTTTTTGTCTTCAATGTTTGCAATGTTCACAATGTTCTCCATGTTTATTGCCTGCTCATCTTTGTGCTCACCTTTGATTAGTAATGTTTCAAATCCATTGTAGAAATATTCTTTTAGGCTCTTGTCAATCACAAATGCTTTGAGGTTCTTGTTCTGGTTCATGAACTTCGCAATATTTTCAAAGCCAATCACAAAAAGGCAGGTTGCAGCTGCATCAGCATCCATCAGGCTGTCTGCAACCACTGTCACAGAAATCACATCCCTGCTTCCAACAATATGACAATTATCATGGCTGCCATAGTACTGCTTATAATCACCAGAAGTTGCAATGCTCATGTTCTCAAAAAGAATGTTGTGTATATGCTTTTCCTTGCATCGAGGATGTTGCACAGTCACAATTTCCATGCTGTGGCCGTAAATCCTCATTTCTCCGCGCGCATCAATGAATGCACTCTCAAGCCCCAGGATTTTCATGTATTCAATCATTTTGTCAGCAATATAGCCCTTGGCAATGCTCCCAAGGTCAATGAGCACATCAGGGTGTGCCAGTTCAACCACATTCCCTCTTATAATAATATCTTTGTAAGTACATCCTAGCTTAACCAGCTCAAGCCCTTTTTTTCTCCTGATAATATTTCTTCCCATACTCACATCGTATTTGCCATCAGTTATCTCTGCATAGGCAAAGGCTCTGTGCAAGACTTCAAGCAATTCTAAAGAAACAGCCATCTTCCTCAAAGCATTCAACCTTGAAAGCTCGCTGTTATCATCATAAAAATTAAATATCTTCTGAAGCCTTAATCCCTCTATGAAAATATCTTCAAAAATGCCGCCAAGCATAATCTCATCAGTATCATATATTACTAGGCTTACCTTGCCTCCCAGCAGGGGAAATGATTTCTCGCAGCGCAGTAATCCTTGCTGTGAACATTGCATTTCTCCAAAATACTGTTCTTGAGATGCTTGTTTTGTTGCTTTTTGCCTTGTTGATTTTTTTGTTGTCGGGTCCATTTTAGGTGAAATCCTCGCTTCTTATTCTTTCTTCAGGAATTCCTTTTTCAAGAAGCTCTTTCCTGAATCCTTCAATCATGGCACTAGGGCCGCAGATATAGTATGTGGCTTTGTCAAAATCAGGAACTTCCTCAACAAGATCATTACAGCCCAGCCTTTTATTCCTGCACATGCCATCCTGGCTGTTCTGCATTGTGAAATGATACTTTATCCTGAACTTGCCATTCTCAAGCTCATTAAGCTGCTCATGCAAAGGCATTTGCTCCAGGCTTTTGGCAGTGTAAAAGAGGTGAATATCATTATATGCGCCATCATGATTATTTAGAGCATCAGAGATCATGCTATAAATTGGTGTTATTCCAATTCCTCCTGCAATAAAAACCAAAGGCTTGCTTTTGTTCTTCTGAGAATCATCCTGTTCCTTTGGCAAGGTAAAACTTCCATAGGGGCCGGAAATAATAAGTTCCTGGCCTGGCTTTGAATCAAAAATTCTCTGGGTAAAGTTTCCCTGCTTTTTTATGAGGACTAAAATCTCCATAGTCTCGGGGTAATATTCAACTATGGAGAATGCCCTCTTAGAATCTAGGTCATCATCAAAGGCCAGCATTACATACTGGCCAGGAATATAATTGAAGGGCTTGTCAGTTTCAGCACATTCAGCACCTTCAGCAGTTTCAGAGTTCTCATCAGTCGTATCTACAGTATTAGTGAGCTTAATGTAAAACCCATTTATATCTGGCGCTTCCTGAAAAACTCTTGTTATTACCCCTTGCATTTTGCTACACCCCGTTCATCATTTGTTTTTAGCATCATTTGTTTTTCACAGCTTCACAACTTTTATTGCACCCATGGCAGGGCAGCTTCTTGCAACTCGTTCTGCCTGCTTAAGCTGGGAGTCGTCAAGGATAAGCTCATAAACTCCAGTGCTAGGATTAACTACAGCGCCTTTCAAGGTTGCCTTGCTGTCAGGACCCATGTGCCATAGTTCCTTGCTGATTTTCTCGCACTCACCAGCTCCAATGCATTTCTTCTTATCATAAACTATTTTTATGCTTCCCATCAATATCACTTGTTATTACTTTATTATTTTCTTATTATGCAATGTTATTATTCTATTGTGCTTCCTTGAATAAGCCCAGCCAACTAAGCAGCCTTATCCAGAATGACTTGTTAGACTCATTATTCCTGTTATCATCCCTGCTGTCAGGTATTCCGTCATGGTCAGAGTCACTATAATCCAAATCATTCTTCCCAGGGTACTTATCGTTAGCATCCATAATACTGTCCTCATCTGAATCAGTGTAGAGCTTATCATTTTCTCCAGCATACTGGTCATACTTGTCAACCACTCCATCATGATCACTATCCTCATAGGCAGACAAGTTCAGCTCCGGGATAGTAATATTAATAGGTGTTGTGTTCAAGGTTTGATTCCAGGTTTCATTAAAGGTCTCATTCAGGATTATATCTTCAATTTGCAATTCCTCAGCAGGGATTTCTTCCACAATAACTTTCTCTACCTTTGCTGCATCATCAACAACAAGATCTACTTTATCAAAGTCATCACTAAAATCCCACTCATCATCTTCATGCTCTGATTCCGATAGCTCATTCAGAGATTCCTTCTCACTTCGCTCACTATCTTCTCTTTCATTATCTTCTCTATCACCCTCTGCCTTGACCACATGGGTCAAAGCCAGTGCAAACATGCTCACAACCAAAAGCGTGAACAAAACTTTTATTCCGTTTTTCAGAAACTCCTTTTTAGTTTCTGAACCAGAAAATGTATC
>CAYGYA010000031.1:0-3736 GCA_964354085.1 uncultured Methanosarcinales archaeon | reverse complement strand
TATAGTCATAATTATTATAATCATAGCTGTAAACAGAAGAATAATCAGTCGAATAATCATTTGAGGAATATGGGTAAGTGCTTGCTTGATAGCTATTTAGCAGGTAGCTTTGCCTTCCGTTCATTTGCGGATGGTCAAAATAAGTGCTGCCTAGCTTGCTTGGGATATAGCCTGTGTACCTGCCATTTATTTGTTCTCCATAGTACTTGACTGCTGATGGTTGGTTAAGGCTTGAAGTATATCCTCTGTTCTGAGTGTAATAAGCATTTCCCTGCAATGGAGGATTGTATTTTGCAGCAAGAACACTTGGCGATACATAGTAATAGCTTGCTGGGCGAAAGCCAAACTCTGCGGCTAGGTTTCGTTCGCTAATAAATGGTGAGAAAGCTTCCAGGTCATTGAACTTGATAAAATCTGTTTTGTATTGTTCATAGCGGTCCAATTCAGCTTGTCTTGCAGCCTGCACATCCCTAATAATGTATGCGCTGGCTAGGTTTGAGACTATTAAGATAAAGATTGCCGATAATAATGCTCTTGCTTTATTGTTCATAATAAATCCCCCTTTTCTGCATATTGTGTATACTGCCATTTAAATAGTTTTTGGTTTTTTAACCACTAAATAGTAGTTATATATGTAGAAAGGTATAATTTCAGCTAATGGCTAAAAAAATAAAATAAGAAAAAATTACTTGTTCACATTGAACATATTTGCAAGGTTAATCTTTGATTCTTCCATCTTGGAAACTTCTGCCTTGCGCTCCTCTTCTGACTTTCTCAGTTGCTCACTGTTATCAAGCTCCTTGACGCTAAAATCAGGCTCTCCCTCGATTGGGCCTGCGCAATCATCAGAAGCCTCTTCTTTTTCAGTTTCGTCAATAGGAGCATCAGCAGGCTCTTCTTCAGAGTCATCTCCAGACTCGTCATCATCATTCTTATCACTGCCATCATCTGAACCATCATCTTCATCAACTTGCACAGGCTCTTCTGGCGCATCACCAGGACCAGCATCATCAGGCTCCTCATCAACCACAAGCTCTTCAGAAGATTCCTCTTCAGGTTCTACTTCCTCAGGCTCTCCTTCTTCACCAGCATCCCCGCCAGCTTCTTCCTGAACCTCTTCCTGAGGCTCTTCCTTTACCATGACTTCCTCATCATCCTCTTTCTCATAATCAGAATCATCCCCGATAATATCTTTAAGAGGCTTGTTCACATCAAGTTCAGGAATATCAATTCTAACATTAGACTTTCCCTGTGCAATATTAGAAGCCAACTGCTCCATCTGCTTATGAGCCAGCTCAACCTCAGGAGATTCTCTTCCCCCACCATAAATCCTCTTCTCCCTCTCAGCAAAATCATCCTGGACTTTCTTGCTAGTTCTAAGCATTTCCTCAGCCATTCTCCTGGCTTCTGAATCAGAAGAAGCAAGCCTGTTCCTTCGCAAATTCATTGCCAAAGACTCAATCTCCTCATCACGTTTTGATTTTATGTTAAAATCTGCCATGCCAATCACCAGTTATTTTTTTATTCAACACGAATAAATATAATAAATCACCCAATCATATATAAAATTTTTGCTTAAACCCTCGGGCCAACTACTCTGCCAATGAAAATAGTGTGGTCGCCACTATCCAGCTCTTGCTCAACCTCGCACTCAAGAACAGCCTTAGCCTCTTTTATCCTCGGGCTCTCAACATAATCAGAATCAGTTTTGCTAAGATTGTTTTTTTCAAACAAGTCAACAAACAAGCCATCATGCTTTTCACAAGACAAGACTGTGCTTTCCTGGTTAACATCCATGAAATTAACCACAAAATTACCTGCCCTGTTAATCATCTTCTTAAGGCTGTCGTCACTCTTTACACTGATTGAATATTTCATAGGATGAATACTCACAGGCATGTGCCAGTCAATAACGCCAATATTATCCTTAACTTCATTTACTCCGAGGACTGAAACAGGAGCTCTCACACTAACCAAGACTTTTGGGAACAAGTCGTTACGGTTAATAATCTTGTTAATCATGACAAATACTGACACTAAAGAACTGAGTATATAAAATTTTCTTAAAAAAGAAGTGGGGTTGCGGAGATTCGAACTCCGGTTACGTGGCCCCGAACCACGGGTGATACCAAACTACACTACAACCCCGTGGACTCTGCGGGATTTGAACCCGCGGCCCCCACGTTGCGAACGTGGTGCTCTACCGAACTGAGCTAAGAGCCCATTAGAATGAGAGGAAGGAATGGTCTTTTAAATGTTTTTGTAGGAAAAGACAAAGTCTTTTAATATCCCAAAAATTAGGTGCTAACTTAATTTTTGCGATGAGTAAAGAACAAATAGTCCTTGTCTTCCTCAATTTTTTCGTCAACAATAAAAAGCTCATTTATCAGTTTCTCTATTATATCATACTTGGGACTTCTTTTCAGCACGCTAAATACAAACCTGTCCTTACCTACGCGCTGAATCTCTTTCAGCCCTTGTTCTATATCGTCAAAGTTATGTATTGCTGTGATGCTCATCACTATGTCGAATGAGTTGTCAGGGAAGTCAAGGCTTTCTGCACTGCCCAGGATTACCTGGTGCTCACCATGGTACTGTTCCAGAAGCTTTTCAGAAGGATCAATTCCTGTGACATCGCAATCAAAAAGGTCTAGGTACAATCCTGTTCCGCAGCCCACATCAAGCAACTTGTCTGTTTTCTTCAGATTCAGCTTATTTAGGATTATTTTTACTTTCTTAAGCTGCTCTTCCTTGTGAAGCTCTTCATACCCTTCTGATATTTCGTCGTAATAACCCATTTTTTAACCAAAGAGATAGATATATTAATATAAACTTTATTCTTAAGCTTGATTAAGATGAGTTTTTGGAAAAAAATCAGCAATTGGTTCAGGCATTTTCTTGAGCTAGAAAAGTTTGAGTTTGACAGGGTAATAATTGACAGAGAGGTAGTTGATAACATTGTTGAGCTGGCTAATCAGACTCTTCCAAAGGAGTTCATTGCTTTTCTCGAGGGAAAGGCGAGGAAGAAAATTCTTAGGATTTACGGATTGCTCTATCAGGAATATATTGCCAACCCCTCTTATACTGTTTACAAGTTCGACCCGCCCATAGCTAGTAATGTCGTAGGAAGTGTGCACAGCCACCCAGGCTCTAGCAATAGGCCTAGCAGAGCTGACTTACACTCTTTCTCAAAAAAAGGCATGATCCACCTGATAATAAGAATGCCTTACTCTACAGAGAACATACAAGCCTATGACAGGAACGGCAACATGATAGGGTTTGAGATTGCTGGCTAAGCAAAAGCCAATAATTTCTTTTGCATTTCTCCACTAACTTTGACAAAAGGAGAAGCTCTCTTCATTATCACTCCGCATTGAACAAGATTTTTTGTGTCAAGCTTCTTTTCTGAGCGCATCTGCATAATGTTCTGCGCAGTCACTGGCCCAATCCCAGGGACTTTAATCAGCTCTTCATAAACTGCTTCATTGATGTTTATTGGTTCTGCAATTGTCTTCTCCGCAATAATTATCTTCGGGTCCTTGTCAGGCAGCATACCATCAACTAAGATTTCTTTAACAAGCTTGAAATTATACTTGTAAATTCTTAATAACCAATCTGTGTTGTAAAGCCTGTTTGCTCTTGACTGAGCTTCTGCTTTATTTTTTTCTAGCGGAGTGTTCTTTACTGGCGAGAAAGCAGAATAATACACTCTTCTCAGGCTCATGCGCTCATACTC
>CAYGYA010000030.1:0-24769 GCA_964354085.1 uncultured Methanosarcinales archaeon | reverse complement strand
CCTTCTTTCTCCAGTTTCTGAATAGCATTCATTTGCTTGCCAATGCTTATCTTGTAATCCTTCATTAATTTTGCATTTCCAAGATGGTAGTTTTTTCCTTCGAAAAAAGCACTTACTCCATGGCCAGGTATGGCTTTGAATTTGGTTGCTTTGGGAAGAGCCATCTTGCCTGCTTTCTTCACAACTGCTTCTGCAAGTGGGTGCTCTGAATTCTTCTCTATTGCAGCAGCAATGCGTAAAACAGTTTGCTGTGAATTCTTTTCAAAAGCCAGGATTTCTGTAACCTCAGGAGTTCCTTTGGTTATTGTTCCTGTCTTGTCAAAGATGATATATCTTAACTTGTGGGCAGTCTCAAGGGCTTCACCGCCCTTAATCAGTATGCCTTTCTGCGCTCCTTTGCCAGTGCCTACCATTATCGCTGTTGGCGTTGCTAATCCTAGGGCGCATGGGCATGCTATAACAATTACTGCTACTGCTGCAATAATTGCAAATGAGAATGGCTCGTGAATAATAAAATGCCATATAACGAATGTTAATAGGGACAATAATATCACAATAGGTACAAAATATGATGAGATGACATCAGCAAAGCGTTGGATAGGAGCTTTTTTTCCTTGCGCATCCTCTATTAGCTTGATTATCTGGGCTAGTGTTGTGTTAGCCCCTACTTTTGTGGCCTTGAACTTGAATGCTCCATACTTGTTAATGGTTGCAGAGAACACAAAGTCACCCTTTTTTTTATCAACAGGCAGGCTCTCGCCTGTTATCATGCTCTCATCAACAGATGAGTTTCCATCAATTATTATGCCATCAACAGGTATCTTCTCTCCTGGCTTGACCAGTATCAAGTCTCCTGCTTGCACCTCATCAATTAGCACCTCAACTTCCTTACCTTGCTTAATAACAGTCGCAGTCTTTGGTGATAATCCAATAAGTTTTTTTATGGCGTCACTGGTTTTTCCTTTAGCTCTTGCTTCAAGCAGCTTCCCTAACAATACAAGAGTGATAAGGATTGCGCTTATCTCAAAGTACTGTCCTGATTGCGGCGAGAAGAATAGGGCGTAAACGCTGTAGAAGTATGCTGCACTAGTGCCGACTGCTATGAGTGTGTCCATGTTAGAAGTCTTGTTTTTGAGTGCAACCCAAGCTCCTTTGTAGAATTGCCATCCTGCAAAGAACTGCACTGGCGTTGCAAGCAGCCATAGCAGATATTCCTTGTAAGGAACCATGATATTAAGCCACATGAATACCATTGCGATGATGAATGAAGGGATTGCAAAAGCAAGGCTGAATATGAAAAGCCTCTTAATGCGCCTTATTTCTTTTTCCTGCATCTTCTCCTGCTTCTCAAGATCTGCCTTTCCCTGGCTTATCTCTGCTCCATAGCCCTTTTTCTTGACAATAGCAACAAGCTCTTTTTCAGATATTTTTTTCTCGTCAAACAATACTGTTCCTTTGCCAGTGCTGTAGTTAACATTGGCTTCCTTTACTCCTTCTGCTTTTGACAGCGCCCTGTTTATTAGGGTTGAACAGCTTGCACAGTGCATTCCTGTTATTGCCAAATCTGTTTTTTTCATTTAAGCCCTTGATTTAATAACAAGTTCATAATCAAATGATTCTATTGAATTTAATTCTTCTGTTTTTCTAATTCTTTAGTTTTTTCCCAATTAAATAATCCTTCTTTCATCCGCCACAACCGCAGCCGCCACCGCCACTGCCTCCCCCGCCCATTCCGCAAGTTCCTGCTGGGGCTGTTGGAATAGTGTTCAGCTCTTGCTGGACAGCAGCAGCATTGGCTAGGTCAATGTCATCTTTCACAATGAATGTGCCTTGAATCATTCCCATCCAGCAACTCCACCTTATTGTGCCGGCCTGGTCAGGAGTAAACTGTATGGTCTGCTCGCCTTGCTTAACATCGAACTTCAGCCCATAAGAGGGCACTTGTATTGCCCTGTTGCAGCTATTAAGCACCTTTCCATCAATTATCCAATGAACAGGCACTCCTCTCTTGAGAACAAACTTATTTGGAGTAAATCCTCTGCTGTCAACAGTCATCCTAATCTCCTGGTAACCATCTTTGAGTACGGCAGAGCCATCATTAGCACTAGTAGCCACAGAACCTGTTCCTGAATTAATTGTAGTTCCTGAGCCTGAGGAACTGCCTGATTTAGGAGGCCCACCCAGGACGTTTGCTGATGAAACAAGTGATTTGAAATCAAGTCCCGTACCGCTCAATACCAGTCCATTATTCAAAAGCATCAGGCCAAGGATGATTACTATGACCCCAGATGCCTTCAATATTTTCTGAGTCATCTTGCTTGATATGAAACTTGCAAAGTAGCCGAATCCAAGCATCACTGGCAAGGTTCCCAAGGCGAACACAAGGAGAAGTTTTGCACCTTCAATCATGCTACCTGTTCCTGCTGCCATTATATATATAGCTTGAAGTGGTCCACATGCTATCATAAGGCCGTTCAATAGTCCTATGACGAGCGGAGTTGCATTCTTTTTTGAAGATTCTTTTCCTACAATTTTTCCTAAAAATCTTGGAGTCCTGAATTGTATTTTCCTCAGGAAAGGGAAGATGTTAAGCATCTTAAGCCCGAACAGCACAAGGAACAGGCCAGACAGGATTCCCACAACTGACCTGAGAGTTGGGGTAAATGCAATGATTGATCCTACCAGACCAAATATTGCTCCTATTATTGTATAAGATGCTGTTTTGCCAAGGCCATACATCAGATGGGATTTGTAAGATTTTCTTCCTTCCTGTGCATCCTTTGCAGTGTAACTAACTACAAATCCGCCGCACATGGCAATGCAATGAAATCCTGTAAGCAAGCCAACTAAGAATAATAGGCCGTAGCCCATGTTAGCGCTTATTGCTGGCAATTGTATCCCTTCAACAAGCCTGAAACCAAAATATGCAACTATTATTACTCCTAACAGGCCAAAAATCCATCCTAATGCTTTGCTTGTAGTGTTCTTCTTTTTTTCTGGCATTAACCGCTCAAAATCAATGTCTGAGCATTCGTAGCCTTTTTTTTCAATGCTGGCAAAAATATTCTTCAGGCTAGTCTTTTTTTCATCAAAAGTCACAGAGCCTTTTTCAGTGGCATAGTCAAAATCAGCTTCTTTGACTCCTTCCAATTTCAATGCCTGTCTCTTGATTATTTCAGAACAGCTATTGCAGGTTGTGCCTTTTGCACTGAATTCTTTAGTTACAATGTTTCTTTCCTTTGTTTCCTTGGCGGCCTTATTTTTATCAGAGTCAATCTCATCAAGTATAAATGCCTTATAGCCCTTCTCTTCTATCTTGAAGAGAATCTCGTCAATATCTGTTTTTGATTCATCAAATGTTACATAGCCGACATGCCTGGAATAATCAAATTCAATTTCCTTAACCCCATCAACTTTCATAGCCTGCTCCTTAATAGTATATGATGAATGTTCAGATTTCAATCCTTCAACAATAAAACCTTTTCTTATCATACTGTTTCCTTTATCTTCATTTTCAATCATTTTGATACCTCGTAACCTTGTTCCTTGATTATGGATATTATCTTATCCTCGCTAATCTTTGCCTCATCAAACTTTACAGTCACAATCCCTTCTGCATGAGAGGCTTTCACATGCTTCACACCATCAACTTCGCTCAGGCTGTCCTTAATCATAATCTCGCAGCTGTTGCAGTGCATTCCTTTGACATTGAATATTTTCTTCATATTTTCATTCTCCAAATGCTTAAACTAAATCGCTAATAAAACATATGATAAGTGAAACAGCTTATAAGCCATTGTATGAAACTAGTTTCATAAAGGGCTAAATAAGGGTTGAATGATAATTAAGTGAGGAGTTCTGCATAAACTATAAAAAGCAAAGAACATTCCCTAAAACTAATTGCGGGGTGGAATTATCAGTTATCAATCACAAATCAAGAAAGTTGCTGGAAAAAAGATAGGGGACATTCTCATATTTGCTCTCAGCACATGCATCTGGTGCAGGAAGGCCAAGCAGTTGTTCAAGGACCTTGGTGTTGAGTATAGCTATGTTGATGTTGACTTGCTGCAGGGAAAAGACCAGGAAGAAGCTGTTGCTGAGATCATGAAATTGAGCGGTATGCAGTCATTCCCTACTATTGTTCTTGACAATAAAAAGGTAATGCTTGGCTTTAAAGAAAATGAGATAAGGGATTATTGTGCAAATAAAAAATAATCAACGCAAGCAAAAAGAAATTGGACAACAGGATATTGACCAAACCTATAATAAGCTTAAGCAAGACGCAGAAGAAGGAGGGTATTATCTTAATCCTGACGTTGAGTTTACAAAAGCGTTAATAACAGGGTTTCTTATGAATTGGCAAAGATATGGTTACTGGGCTTGTCCTTGCAGGCTTGCTTCTGGTGTGAGGCAGGAAGACCTTGACATTATTTGCCCTTGTGATTACAGGGATATTGACATCAACCAGTTCGGAACTTGTTTCTGTGGATTATATGTATCCTATGATGCTGCTCATGGAAAGAAGACAATCAGCTCAATACCTGACAGAAGACCTAATGCTGAGGAGAGAAAGAAAATGAAAGAGATGAAAGAAAAAAAAGAGCAAACAACCCTGCCCAAGCTGCCTATTTGGCGTTGCACAGTGTGCGGTTACTTGTGCGCAAGAGAAGAAGCACCAGACATCTGCCCAATATGCAAGGTTACAAAGGACAGGTTTGAAAAGTTCATGTAAACAGATTGAGTAAATATTTAGTAATCAAGACTATTTTACTGTTTCAGAATAACCACATTAGTCATTCCGCGCCTTTTCCTTTCAATAACAGCTTTGCCTTCTAGCTTGTCAAGAATCCTTGTGACCTTGACTTTGGTAAGCCCTGTTTTTTCTACGAGGTCTGACTGGAATATTGTGCCTTCTGCTTCTATTATTTTTTCAAGAACAAGCTTCTCATCAGCTGCCAGCTCACTCATAACCTTATGATAATTCTCCTTGGTAACTTGCTTGGGCGTGATTTGCTCTTTTACCTTGACTATTTTTGTTTCGATAATCTTCTCATCTTTTGCAAAGAATATGAGGTAAAGCCCTACGAGGATCACAAAAACCATTACTCCAATGCTCACATTAGTCTGGAAATTGATAGTGCCCCACATGGGGCAGGTTGGACCGTGAGAACAGGATTCATTAACTATACTTGTCATTGCCCTGTTAAATGCCCAGATGATAAACCCTATAAGAAGTGCTATTCCAATAATTATTATCCCGACATTTCTGTTTTTCATTTTAAGATGAGTGAACTTGCTACTATTTAAAAAGTTTAAGTAATAATGCTCATTAATCACTCTATATCTATTATTTAGAATCAGTTCAGAATTAATTCAGAATCAGCGCCTGTAATAGATAGCATTAACATATATCTCAAAATAAGGGGTGGAGAACCATTCCCTCTCACCAACTGCCCTAGTCGGGTAATCATCAACTTTGAATACAACGCTGTCATTGGCTATGAATATGGGCACGATCCTGATTATTGTGCCTGAAAGATTAAAAGCTTTGAGCTCAGTCTCCTTGAGGGTATATTTGAAATATGATTTTCCTTTGAGCAGGAAATAAAATTCTACTGCGCTGGCTCTTGCAGGGATTTGCTCCTGTCCCTGCTCTTCTTTGACTGTTTCATTTATGATTTCATTTATAGTCTCATTAATAGTCTCATTCAGTATTATTTCACGCTCTCCAGATCGGTCAGGAATAATCTGAGTTATTGATGTTTGGTTGGTCTCAGTAATATTTGCCATGGTGGTTTCATCAGGAATATTTGTGTTATCCTTTTGTTCAAGAACTATAATGTTGTACCTTGGGATTTCTTCTTTCTGGCAGGATATCAGGAAAAAAGCAAGAAAAATAAGAATAATAATTAATATTGCGAAACACCATTCAGAAGTTTTGTTAATCTTGTTAGTTTTATTATTGGCGCTCATCTTTCTTTATATATAGTGCTGAGTTGAAGATTTTCAGAACCTTGATAATATCCTCTTTCTCAACCTTGTCCTTAAGGCTCATCCTGGCTGCTGCTTTTGCCATGTTCATTATGCCAATCACTATTCTCGGGCTTATCTCCATTATAAACTGATATTCGTCCTTCTTAACATCCTCAACAAATCCCTGGATTAATGGGCTTAGGCTCTTGTCAAGCTCAACATCTTTTGATAAGGCATAGCTAACATATTCTTTTACGAATTTCCTGTCATTCTCGCTAATATTGGATTTTTGCCCCAGGATTATATTCTGTGTTATCTGCATGAATTCCTGGGTGCCAGGCTTCCTTATTAAAAATATCAGGTGGAACCTGCTCAGGAGCGCAGGGTCAAATGGAATCTGTTTCTTGATAACATCAATTGTCCTGCCTACAAATCTTTCTCCCTCAGGATTAGCAGTTGCAAAAACCTTTATGCGAGCGTCAATCTTAAGGTGAGAGTCAGCCTTATCATAGGTTATGAATCCTTTTTCCATGGCATTGAACAAGCCTGCCCTGTCAGCTGTTTTTAATAAGTTAAGCTCATCAATGCAGGCAATCCCGTTATCAGCCATTGGAAGCAAGCCTTTAACAATATCCTTGCCAATAACAGTAACTGTCAAACCTGCTTTGCTTGCACCGCTTCCAAGCCCATAGCTGCTAATTGGGGCAAGCTCTGCTATGCTTCTAAGAATATCTGTTTTTCCTGTTGCAGGGTCTCCTAATAATAGTATGTGCACCTTGTCCTTTGCAAAGAGCTGAATCAAGCCTGCCTTTTTTACCTCATCAAGACCTACAATATTAGGAGCTATCAGGCTGAAGATTTTTTCCTCTGCCTGGCTTGCAAAATCATGGAACACCCTCTCCTTTTCCTGATAAATTATTTTCTGGTTAAGCTGGTCAACTTTTCTTTTTACTGCCTCATCAATAACATTGCAGGCAATCACTAGGTATTTTGAGTTCTGGAAGAAATTGTGGCTGGTGTCAAAGTCTGCTTCTGCAAACCTTGCCTTATGGGTTTTTATCAGATATTTTAGCTCTTTTAGCTCTTCTGGTTCAAGCATCTCTTCAACCAGTTTGATTTTTATCTTATCTTCTTCCCTTAATGGAAGAATAGAGGCGAATATGCTACCGAATTTCTTCTCATGAACAGGCTCTATTTCTGCTGATTCCTGCAACTCTCGCTCTTCTTTTACATGTTCTAAATGCTTTTTTGGAGTTGAGGCTGGCAAAGGCTTTTTTAAGTCTTTTCTCACCATTCCATAATCCTTAGGATTAACCATACATAAAAGAAAAGAGCCAGAAGTATAAATAGTTAACTAAAATTTTTTATTAAGTAGGAAAATATTTAAACTTTACAATTAAACCAAGAATTAAGAGTACAAAAAAAGGGGTTTTAAAAGAGGTTATAAAGGGTTTAAAAGAGGTTGTTGTTGTGTTTATTCGTAAATCTGTTCATGATGTGGAAAAAGAGCTTTCTGAGCTCCATAAGAAAGTTGAGAAGCTTGAGAAAGAGCTTATCAGGCTTGAGCAGCTTGAGAGGATGCAGGCCCAACATGAGATAATCCTTGCAAAAAAGATTGCTGATATTAACAGGGTAGAAGCTGAACTTGAGAAGCGTGTTGACAAGGATGACCTGATTGAGGTTCATAACCAGCTAAAGAAGATTGAAGAGCACGAAGACATTCTTGCTGAGAATGCCAAGTTCATGAGAGAGATTATTAATGAGCTTGGAAAGATAAAACAGACCCACAGGCTTACTAAGGACCAGTTCCTTGAAAAAGGTCATTTCTCAAAGGAGGAACTTCAGGAAAAATTATTTGCTATTAATGATGCTATGACTGACTTGAATCATATACGAGCAACCCATAAGAAAAAGGCTGGGAAAGACGAGCTTGAGAGCATAAAAAAAGAGCTTCACGACAGGATGGGCCAGTTAGAGTACCAAAACAAGCTTCTCTTGTCATATCTCAAGAAGGTTGATGAGCTCTTGCAGCAAAAATTATGAAATTATGATAAACTTTATATAAGCGTTTTTTTATCTAATTCTAATCATGTTAGACCAGAGCTATAATGCAGAGCAAGTAGAGAAGAAATGGATGAAGTACTGGGAAAAGGAAAAGGTTTTCAAGTTCAATCCTGAGAGCAAGAAGCCTATATTCTCAATAGACACTCCTCCACCTACTGTCTCTGGCAAAATGCATATTGGCCATGCTTTCTCCTATGCACAGCAGGACTTTATTGCAAGGTACAAGAAGATGCAGGGATTTGAGTTGTTCTATCCTTTTGGAACTGATGATAATGGCTTGGCAACTGACAGGCTGGTTGAGAAAATTAACAATGTCAGGTCTGCTTTGATGGATAGAAAAGAGTATATTGATCTTTGCCTGAAAACCCTGGAGAAAATAAGGCCTGACATTATATCTGACTGGAAAAGAATTGGCATGTCTTGTGATTTTGATGTGTTCTACACAACCATCAATGACCATTGCAGAAAGATCTCGCAGAAATCGTTTATCGACCTTTACAAAAGGGGCAGGGAATATAGAAAAGAAGGGCCTACTATCTGGTGCGCTGAGTGCGGAATGGCAATTGCCCAGGTTGAGATGAAGGACAAGGAACTTGAGTCTAAATTCCACGAAATAATATTCAAGCTTGAAAATGGGAAAAAAAGTGAGGATGCGAAAGATAAGGATACAAAAGGCAATGATATAGTCATAGCAACTACAAGGCCTGAGCTTATCCCTGCTTGCGTTGCAATATTTGCCCATCCAGATGATGAAAGGTACAAGAGTTTGTTTGGCAAGAAAGCAAAGGTTCCTTTGTTTGATTATTCTGTTCCTATAATGGCTTCTGACAGGGCAAAGCCTGACAAGGGCACTGGCATATTGATGTGCTGTACTTTTGGAGACCAGGATGATATTGAGCATTACAAAGCATTCAATCTTCCGCTTAGACAGGCTATAACTAAAGATGGCAAGATGACTGAGCTCACTGGCAAGTACAAGGACTTGAAGATTAGAAAAGCAAGAGATGCTATTGTTGCTGACTTAAAAGCAGCAGGCTTGCACAAAGGTGAGACTAAAATTAAGCACAATGTGAATGTGCATGAGCGCTGCGGAACAGAGATTGAGATAATGAATTCTAAGCAGTGGTTTATCAAGTATCTTGACTTAAAAGATGAGTTCTTGCGACTCGGAAGGGAGATGAAGTGGTATCCTGAATTTATGATTAACCGGTACGAGAACTGGATTAATGGTTTGCAATGGGACTGGTCATTGTCAAGGCAGAGGCATTATGGAGTTCCGATTCCTGTATGGTATTGCGAAAAATGCGACCAGGAAGTCTTGGCTGATGAAAAGCAATTGCCTGTTGATCCGCTAGCTGGCAAGCCTCTTGTGAAGAAATGCCCTAACCCAAAGTGTGGGCATGACAAGTTTATCCCTGAGAAAGATGTGCTTGACACCTGGGCTACTAGCAGCTTGACTCCGCAGATAGCTGCCTCACTCTTTCCGAAGATGTTCAATAAACTTTATCCAATGAATCTCAGGCCTCAAGCCCATGACATCATCTCATTCTGGCTTTTCAACACAGTTGTAAAGTCTTATTTGCACGAGAAAAAAGCTCCTTGGAAAGAGATAATGATATCTGGCTGGGTGCTTGACCCTCTCGGAGACAAGATGAGCAAGAGCAAAGGCAATATTATTGAGCCGCGAGCAGTTATGGAAAAGTATTCTGCAGATGCTCTCAGGTTCTGGGCAGCCAGCTCAAAGCTGGGTGAGGATTTAGCTTATCAGGAAAAAGAGCTGGTGAGCGGCAAGAAGACCATTACCAAGCTCTGGAATGCTGCCAAGCTTGTTTATATGAACTTAGAAGGCTATAATCTTGATAATAGTAATCCTAATAATGGTAATATTGAGTTCGGTGAGCTTGAACTCATGGATAAATGGCTTTTCTTAAAGTTCAATAACACAGTAAGAGAGGCTACTGAGTTCTGGGATAATTATAATTTCAGTGAAGCAAGAAAAGTAATTGAGCTTTTCTTCTGGCGCGATTTCTGTGATAATTATCTTGAGATTGTTAAGCACAGGCTGTATAATGCTGAGTATAATACTGATGAGAATAATAGCAGCAAGCCAAGGCTTAGTGCACAGCACACTCTTTATAATGTATTATTAGGGGTGCTTAAGCTGTTTGCTCCAATCATGCCTTTCATAACAGAAGAGCTGTACCAGGCAAAGTATGCTAATGCTGATAAGAAAGATGGGAAAGAAAGTGCAAGTGCTAAGAGCCTGCACCTAACAAACTGGCCTGTTCATGACAGCAAGCTAAAGGATGAAGCTGTTGAGCAGGCAGGAGAGCTGGCTATTAATATTATTAGCGAAGTGCGCAAATACAAGGCAACTAATCAAATGTCCTTGAAGCAAGAAGTGGCAAAAATAACGGTTGAGAGCCCTGCTGATTTAAAGAAACTCAAAAAGCAGGAATTTGAAGCTTGGAAAGAGGATGTTGTTAATACAATTAAAGCAAAAGAGTTTGAGATAAAGCCTGGCAAGGAGTTCAAAATAAGCATTAAATAATGTTAGGTAAGATGAAACAAAAATCTAGAAATAAATGAAAACTTTTCTATTCGCTACTCGCTCAGGACTAATTTTTAATTATTCACCCTCAAAAAGAAGTACCTAACGAAAGATTTATATATTCTTTAAATGAAAATAGGTGATAACTTAGGGCAATAATTATTAAGTTATAGTTTAATTAAAAAGGTATCGAAGGGTGAAGGTGAAATGGAAGAAGATATTTCTAACAATACAGGAGATATTTCTAACAAAACAATAGTCGTGCTTGTTATCTTGACAGTGCTTATATCTGTTCTTGGCACCTTGGTCACATTGAACGAGGTAAGCAATATACGGCTCCAATCAACGCATACTAGAGTTGGTAGCGTAGGCTCAACAGGAAAGGTAAGCTTGGAAATTGCAGCTAGTGGCCCTGTTGCCGAGCCAGTTAATTCCGCAGGTTATGTTACTTTAGAAATATCACCGAAAACAAAGTGAATTAATAATTTATGAAATAATGGAGGAAGAGTAATAATGGAATTGTCTAACAAGAGTTTGGCTCTTTTACTTGTAGCGGCGATAGTGATTAGCCTTGGAGGAACACTAATAAGCCTTAACAGGCTAAGCCAGCAAGGACTTACCGGCCTCGCTGCAGGCACAGTAGTATTAAATGTTTCTGAGAACATGTCCTGCACTATTAGCTCTAACGTATCCTTTGGCACATCAGTAGGACAAATATTAACAATAGTAAACCTAAGCACAGCAGTAGCCAATACAAACGGATTCACCGACTGCACAAGCAACGATGCATGCAGAGGAATGATGATAAACAACACAGGAAACATAAACGTAAACGTAACCTTCAGCTCAGATAAAAACGGAACAACACTACTAGGAGGACCAGGAGCAAGTCCAGCCTCCTTCAACTACTCAGTAGTAAACGGATCAAACAACGGAGCACTATTACCAGGATGCAATACAGGACTAAAAACAGCATGGACATATGTAAACGAAACAACAACAACAATATGCACAAACCTAACAGCCCTATCAACAAACAAGGCAATGACAATAGAATACAACGCAACAATAGACGCAAACACTCCTACAGGAATGAAAACAGCCCTTATTACAGTAACCTGTGCACAAAACAGTTAAAGTTATTATCTTAAAATCTTTAGTTTTTTAATTTAATGTAATGATGAAAATGATTGTATTTAGAAAAATAATAGGATTTGCTCTTTGTTTGTTATCAGTCATTATTCTCAATTCTTTACTAGTTCAGTCTCTAAGCATTTCTCCTTCAAGAGTAACTCTGAAATTCGTGCCTAATTATGTTTATGAAAGCCAATTATGCTATGGCGGAACAGGATTCGCGCACCTGAAGATAATTGCTGAGGAAGGGTTCAATGACAGTGTTACCTTTCTTAATGCGCCTGATGGTGATTTTTATCCTGGAGAACAAGGCTGCCTTAAATACAAAATAACAATGCCTTCTTCAATTGATAAGCCGGGGCTTCACAGGACAAAAATCTTTGGCGTAGAAGTCCCTGATGAGACATCTGGTTTTATGATTGCAGTCATGAGATTGGAGTTTCAGCTGGATATTATTGTCCCTTACCCTGGCAAATATCTGGAAATCAGTGAATTTAGTGCACAGAATGTTGATGCTGGAAACCCTGTGCCATTTACACTGAGTTTTGTAAATAAAGGCAATGAGACAGTTGAGGAAGCTACAGCTTCTATTTTTATTTTTGACAGAGCTAATAAGCAAATAGGAATCCTGAATGCTGGTACAGCTAAGAAAATTGAGCCAGACCAGGCTAGGCAACTCAGGGCTAGCTGGGATTCTGGGGATTACAAGGAAGGGAATTATCATGCTTATGTTGAATTAAAGTATGATGATGGGGCTTTAAACAACAAAACAACTACGTTCAAGCTCGGAGGCCTTGATGTTAATCTTATTAATTACACAAAAGAGGTTCTTATTGGCGGGATAAAGGAATTTTATGTAATTGTTGATAGTATTTGGAGTGAGACAGTCAAGAATGTGAGGATTGTTGTTAATGTTTATAATTATTCTAACAGCTCTGAGCCAATTACATCTTTTGAGACGCTTACAAGAGACATCCCGCCGTGGGGAACTGAAAGCCTGAAAGGTTATCTTGACACTTCCAATCTTAATCTTGGTGAGTATGACCTGAAAATGAGCCTGTCATTTGAGGACATGAACAAGGAATATGAAGGAAAGCTGAAGATAATCAAAGAGCCTGAGATAAGGGAAAAAAGCAAGACCTTCGGGCAGATATTGCAAGGCGTGTTCACTACGAAAGTCCTGCTGATAATGCTGGCATTACTATTGTTAATAACACTAACAATCCTTGTATATGTGCTTGTGCCTAAAAAAAAGAAGCGAAAAGAGTTGTAAATAAAATAATAAACTTTTGTCTTCCATGTATGGCGGTCTTTTCTTATTAGAAAGTTTTAAATAGAGCTAAAAAAATAGTTTCTATAAATGAAAAGCCTGAGTAAAACCTTCATTTTAATAGTCTTAGCAATAATAATTGCTCAAACATTTGTTCTTGTAACTAAAACCTATCAGGACATCAATAGTTATAAGAAGAATTATGTGGTTTCAGGCACAGGTAAGGCTGCCGGGGTTGTAAGTTTCTGCATTAATTTTCAGCCCTTGCTTAACATCTCTGACTGCAGCCCGAATGCTACGCAGGGAGTCTATTACACCTGCTGGATTTTTGGATCTGATGCTGATAACAACAGCATAGCTTTCTTTACTCAATTTACAGAAGTCAATAGGGCTTTTAATGATTCACTTAATCCTCCTTTTGACGTTTCACGGGAGGGATATGTTAATTTCAGTCCCAGCAACAATGATGTGGGTAACTTCACGCTCCTGTTTTGGGTTAGTGACGGGCTCGGTTGTTCTAACAGTGAAAGCAGTGAAAGTTTTTCGCTTAATGTTATTAATGTGAATGACCCTCCTTATCTTATAAGGCCAATCCCTAACCAAAGCATTACTATAGGACAAATACTCAACGCATTTTATCTTGATGACTACTTTGCTGACCCTGACCAAGATGATTTAAGCTACAGTGTCATACTCACGAATTCTGTTTTTACAGTTACTATTGAAACCGCAACCAGCAGAGTAGCCATTAGATCCAGCACATGCACAACCCTTGGCTATGCAATGTTCGTAGCTCAAGACCCTTCTGGCGAAACTGCAACTAGCAATCTGGTAAGACTGGAATGCAATCAACAGCAGGAAGAAGAGCCTACTGGTAGCAGGGGAGGCTCAGGAGGGGGCGGAGGAGGTGGAGGCATATTCAAGCCTTGTAAGTCAGAATATGAGTGCTTTGATTATCATAGATGCAACAGCAGCAATTTAAAAGTCCAGAAGTGCGTTGATACCAAGGGATGCGATGATCCTGTTTTCTTGACAGTGCCCTGTAAATATAAGGAATCAGTTTTATGCAACGAGAGTTGGAAGTGCTCTGAATGGGGCCCTTGCCTGCCTAACGGCACTCGGGTAAGGGACTGCGTTGATGAAAATAATTGTAACACAACTAAGGAGATTCCTGCTTTGATTCAGGAGTGCGAATATATTGGCACATGCGATGATGGCATTAAGAACTGCCACGATGATAGTTGTGAGGAGGAAATTGATTGTGGAGGGCCTTGCTCTGCCTGCAAGAGCATACAAGTACCTTATCCTTTTGAAGAGGAGAAGAGCATTCTTATATATATAATAACAGGGATTATCCTGTTACTTCTAGCTTCTATACTGCTCTATCATTATTTCCGCAAGGAGATTAATGCTGCCCTTGCAAAGGCAGGCTGGATTTTATCCAGGAGAAAGAAGAAGCAGCTCCTGCTAAGTATTGATGATAAGAAGAAACTGCTTGCAGGCATTCTTAATTTAGAACAAAAACTGGATGAGGTAGAACCATTCAATAGTTTGAACAATTACTCTGAGCTAATCAGGTATTATTTTGTGAGGGTTAAGCCATACCAAGGGAATTTGGCTCCTGAATTTGACTTGGAAGAGCTTAAGAGCATCATTAATAAGAAGAAAGTTAAGGTAGTAAGCATCTTAAATAAGATATTTGTTTCATCGTTTGAGAAGTATCTTTCAGTAGAGCAAAACAAAGCCCTGATTACAAAGAGAAATATCATCCTGCTGATGGAAGAGCTCAGGAACTTGGTGCTCCAGACCTCGAAAGTAGAAGCTGGAGATCTTGTTAAGGAAGTAAAGGAGATAGATATCCCTGCTAAGGTTGGGACTATTGAGAAGGTTATTATTATGATCACCAATGCGTATATTGCCCTGCAATATGAGGAGCTTGAAATTGCCAAGAAGAAGTATCTTGAGCTGCTCACAGTGTATGAAAAGCTCAGCGTGAAAGAGCAGGAAACTGTTTTCGAGGATATTTCAAGGCTTTACCACAACATAAGCTATGTGAATTCCTGGCTTGAGAAGCCCAAGGAAGTGTGAATATAATGGGTTATATGCTCTTTCTAGTGAAATAATAGTTAACTTTTGTTTTGTATAGCTGATTTTCTTCAAATCGCAATCTTTATAAATAAGTTATCTTAGTAAGCTTACTTAAATAAGTTATTACAATAAGCTAATCACCTAGGCAAGGCGAATGGTTAATATCAAAAAATTTGTTTTTGGATCCCAAAAATTTTTCGAGGTGAAAATTTGGTGAATATCAACATTGAAATCTCAGAGGAGCTTCATAAGAAAATAAAACTGGCTTCTATAATCAAGGATTTGACCCTGAAGGATTACATAATTAATGTTCTTGAAAAGAAATCAAAGGAGTGCAAAACAAAACTATGAGCATAAAAACTGCACAAGAAGAGAAAAAAACCGTTAACATCAATATCGAAGTGCCTGATGAGATTCACAAAAGGGTAAAGATACTCTCAGCCATGCAGGATATCTCATTGAAAGACCTCATAATCAAAACATTAGAGGAAAACATAGATGAAAAAAAATAATAGCGTACTAGAAAGAGAAAGTGTGAAAGAACCAAATACGCTATTCTCTACTCTAAAAAAAAAAATCATGGTCATCATTGATGACAAGGGAGCTGAGGGCTATCAAGACGTGTTCTTGAACATTTCTAACACAAACGATCCCCCAAATGTCGAGGTTCTCAGCTCCTATTATGATTATAATAGGCTAAACAGGAAAAACAATCCCTGGCAAAGGCTGCCTGAAAAAATGCTTTTAATAACATTATGTCTACTCATAACCCTAGGCTGCGCCGGAGCTGTTTCCCTGACAAACCAGAACATTAATTATGGCTCAACAGCATATACTGACGTAGATCTTGCATGCCATTGGACGCTTAATGAAACAGAGAATGTGAATGTAAGCTGGCATAAGAACTCAATAGGCGCCGCGAATAGGACTCAGCAGAACATCAATTGTACCGCAGATACAGAGTGCTCCACTTTCGACGCAGGAAGCGTCCCCAGCACAGACACAACCAAGGGGGATATATGGATTTGCATAGTAACCTTCTGGAACGGAACAGAATTTGAAAACAGCACAGTTAACACCACCATCTCAGATTCGAGACCGACTACACCCCAGTTCTATCTGGAGAACGGCACCCACATAAGCAATAATTCTGTTGCACAGATATTTGAATTCAACCCTCCGGTGCACAATGCGACAATTTTTATTGTGAACTCATCAGACGCCGACGGAGAGAACATCACCTTTTACATTGACGACCCGCACTACTACTGTGAAATAAGCACCACAAGCAACACATCGGCCGCATTAACCTGCAATTCTACCAACGAAAGTGACAATGGCATAAAGAAAATCATATACATCTGGGCCAGATCCGGGGTGCAAGGCGAACAACTAGCAGCTCAATCCGCAATAAACATTAATGTTACAGCCACCAACGACCCGCCAGCCATCATCTACTCGCTATGCAATGCAACAGTCAATGAGGAACAGCCTCTTAGCTGCATAATCTACGGCACAGATGAGGAATCAGACTGGCCCCTGAACTTCACCATAGCTTCAGACTTGGGGGATAGGCTGGTAATCAACGAATCAAACAGCACCGCTGTGAGGCTGGTCTTCAACAATTCAGGACAAAACAAAGCCATATACAATGATAGAGGCAACCACACGGTAAACATATCTGTAGTTGACAACAACAGCGAACCAAGGACCACAAACAGTTATTTTGTGCTGCAGATAATACCAAAGGAAAACCACGCCCCTAACCTTTCCATTTTAGTAATCAATTCCACTAGCCTCATCCAATTCGGAAACCTAGTCATATACATGAACGCCACAGACGTAGACAATGACACCCTGACCTTCAGGACAAACTACACTGCGCTCTATAATGTGACTAACTACACATCAACAGAGTACCAAAACTCGACAGGACTTTTCTTCTCAGAAGCATGGATAAATATAACTAACCTGACCAATGACCACGTTATAAATAATCACATTAAGATATTCACAAATGACGGCAAAATCAACACCAGCCAGGATGTCTTCCTTAACATTACTGATGTCAATGACCCACCTCAAATCTTTGAAACCAGCGGCAATTCCACAAATACTCTGAACAATATCAACCTAAGCGACCTTACAGCATATACAGGCGTACTGCTCATATACGCTGTAAACTACACAGATATAGACTTCCTGACCTATAGGGGGGACATCATCCTATTCTCAACTAATGATTCACGATTTAATATAATCCAGAGCACGGGCGTGCTATCTTTTACTCCTGATGAAACCGGAGACTTCAATTTCATCATCTTTGCCACAGACCAAAACGGAAGCGGAATAACCGTTAATAGGACTGCGACAATGCACGTATCGCTTAATCGAAACCCATATTTTACCCAAGTGCCAACAATAAGCTGCAGCGAATATGACTCCTCTAATAATCCCTATTCATGCTACTACAACATTAGCGCGAACGCCTCTGATGAGGACATTCCCTTTGGAGATTACATAGCATTGTTTTCAACCAATGCCACCTTCTTCCAGATAAACCAGACCACTGGAATAATCAACTTCACGCCAAACCAATCACAAATAGGAAACTATTCCCTGACAATCAACATAACAGACAGCAGAGGAGGATTCAATTCCACAACGATTTACTTAATAATTAATAACACCAACAATCCGCCTCAGATAGACCAGATTATAATGCCCGGAAGCCCTTATGTTGTGGGTAACAGCTATCAGTTCACTGTGTTGGCAGATGACCTTGACCTTGACCTGGACAATAGCTACGAGAACCTGACATTTAACCAATCAGTCACCGGCCCCAACCCTGCACTCTTCAGCATAGAGAAAGTAACAGATGACCAAGCAAGAATAACCTTCAACCCCTCAGCAACGACAGATACAGGCAACTACACAATAAATGTAAGCATCACCGACACATACAATAATATCACTTCATCAAATTTTACTATATTCATATTTAACAGGACCGGAACACCGAGTATAATAAACATCACCCCCTTCGGAACTCCTTTCGTGAACAATAGCATAAATACATCATGGAAGCTTGCCTCTCTTTTCACGACAAACAGCACCAACATCACTATATATGAGAATTCAACATACCTCTTCAACCAAAATTCAACGGTTGGGGTGAGCAACGGATATCCCAACAACCTGAGCTACGCCTGGTACTTTGATGATGTATTAACGTCTAATGAAACTTCACTTAATGCTGATAGGATTAATTATTTCAACTTCTTCTCTTCAGGAAGGCATAACATAACCTTGACAGTGAGGGATTACTACGGAAGCAATACCTCGTTCAAATGGCTAATCAACGTTATTAACGTAAACAGGGATCCTCTGCTCATTACTCCACTGCGTAACATAACCATTTATAATGATAGCATACAGGATTGTAGTTATCTTCGGGAGACATCTGCGCTTGGCGTGCACTTCATAGACCCTGATGACGACCCGAGCGGTAATAACAAGATTGATGGAACAGAAATCTCGCACTTACAATACACTGTAGCACCGAATTGCAGCGTAGCAACCATAACCATAGGCGTATCTAACTGCGGCGTAAATAAAAATAATTCAGTGCTCTTTTCACCTATAGAAATAGGGATCTGCATTGTGAATTTCACAGCAATTGATTCCGGAGGATTGAATGAAATCAGCAATCCTGTAACCATTAATGTGACTGCTGTTTCTAACTCCACCAAAGAGATAGAAGTACAACGCTCTTCTGGTGGAGGAGGAAGCAGCCGAAGCAGGTCTATAGTTGTCCCAATAAAGAAAGAAGAGGAAAAGCCAAAGGCAATAGAGATTGTTGTTCCTAACCTGGTAACTATTTATGAGAACCATACTGTGCTTATTCCTGTCACCATAAAGAACACCTGGAATTCATCTTTAAAAGAAGTCAAACTTAATGCCAGCACTAATAGTTCTTATATAAATGTGAAATTCACAGATGATTACTTTGAGGAGTTAAAGATTGGAGAGAGTAAAGAAGTCACGCTCATGATTGATAATTACCGCCTAGGAAATAACTATGAAGTTAAGATAACTGCTAATGTGACAACGCCTTTGGCTTCAGACTCTGCCCTGGTCATGCTTAACACTATTGAGCAGGCAGAGACAGGCCCTGATGTTGAGACTAAGGTGACTTTTGCCCAGGACCTGCTAAGGGAAAATCCTGAGTGTATAGAGCTAAACGAACTCTTGGAGAGAGCTAAAACTGAGATTTCAACAGGCTCAAAACAAGAGGCTTCTAGAATGGTGGACGCTGTTATCAATGGATGTAAATACATGGTGAGCATTTCCAAGAAAGCTGAGCAGCAACCTCAGAATATCATAAATAAGTTCTTTAAGAAGGAAAACCTGAAGTACTTGCTGATATTCGCAGGCATGGCAGCAGTTGCATTAGTAACTGTGTTTACGATTAGGAAGAAAAGGACTAGTGCCATAAAAAAGGAGAAGAAAGAAGAAGCATCAGAAAGTGAGAAAAAAGATGAGGTAAAGCCTTACTGGCCTAGCAGCAGTGGTTAAGGAACCGTTATTGAGCTCTCCCTATTAGTTATTATCCTGTAAAGAGCCTGGACTGGCTCATAATAAGCTTTTTTCTTCTTCATGTCAAGAGTATTGTAAATTTCCATAAGCTCTTGATAGGCTTCCTTTGCCTTTCCCAAGTCAATCTCAGACCACCTCTTGGCATTGTCAAGGAGCATGTTCATCTTTACCATAGTTCTCTCGTTCTCTACAAGCACAGTTTCATCTGTATCGAGCAGTTTCTTGTGTTTTCTAGAGAAGGTTTTGTGAAGCCAGTCCTTTATTTTCTTGAAAAACGACTTGTCCTGCTGATAATGCGAGACTATCAGGCCTTCTACAACTCCCTCGAAGTCCTTAAGTATTTCTTCTAGCTCTTCTCTTGTGAAGCTCTTGCTTGTGTGCTCTATCTTTGATATATCCTCAAACAGGTTCCTGACTTTTTCCTGAAGGTCAGGCGAAAGATAAATCTTTTTCAGCTCATTCATCAGCTCTTCATGAGTGAATTCATAATCAATGGTTAGGTGCTTCTTGAAAAAACTTCTTACCAGGTCATACACTTCTTTCTCAGAGATATAGGCCTTTGACCTCAGATGATTTATTTTCTTATTAGCAGCTTTTTTCAGGATAAGCTTATTCTGAGTATTAGAACTAGCATCCTCACCTCTTTTCTCCTCCACCATCTTTTTAATGTGCTTATGAATAAGAATATATAAACTTTACTAAACTAATTAAATGATATTAAATCAAGGTATATAATATAAGAAAAGTTTTTATATAAGTATTGCTGAATTAAGGCTTAAATAGTAATTGCTTAGTTTAAAGAGGTGAAGTTAGGAGTGGATGATCCTGAGCTACAAGAGAAGATTAAGCTCTATCAAGTAAGGTTCGATGAGATACGTGCTGAGATAGGCAAGGTAGTCATTGGCCAGCGCGAGGTTGTTGACGGGCTAATCGAGGCATTAATATCCAACGGCCACACTCTTGTCGAGGGTATTCCTGGCATTGGAAAGACCTTGCTGGTCAAGACTCTTGCAAGGATTACTGGCTGCGCATTCTCAAGAATCCAGTTCACACCAGACCTTTTGCCAACAGATATCGTCGGCCTGACAACCTATGAAGAGGGAAGGGGATTTTTCACAGTAAAAGGCCCTATCTTTGCCAACTTCATCCTCGCAGACGAGATTAACAGAAGCCCTCCTAAGGTCCAGTCTGCCCTACTCGAGAGCATGCAGGAGAGGCAGGCTACTATTGGCAAGGAGACTTTCAAATTGCCTTCTCCTTTCTTTGTCATGGCAACCCAGAACCCGATTGAGCAACTAGGAACCTATAAGCTGCCAGAAGCCCAGGTTGACAGGTTCTTGTACAAGCTTATCATGAGTTATCCAACTCCTGAAGAGGAGATAAGAGTGCTTAAGACTAATATCACGCTCTATAATTTTGAGGACTTTGACTTGAGGCGAGTGCTTACGCCCGATGAGATTATACGCGTGCAGGAATTTGTAAAGCAGATTTACCTTGACAAGAAAATTGAGAACTACATCATCAACATTGTTGAAGCTACGAGAAAGCCTGCCAAATACGATGTCAAGCTCGGCAAGTACATTGAATTTGGAGGAAGCCCAAGAAGCAGCATCGCAATTTACATTGCTGCCAAGGCACATGCTCTCCTAAAAGGAAGGAACCATGTTGTAGCCAATGATATAAAGGACGTGGCTTATAATTGTCTCAGGCACAGAATTCTACTTAACTTTGAAGGCGAAGCAGAAGGAATAAAATCAGAGGCCATAATAAAAGAAATACTTGAGAAAGTCCCGATAATTTAGGATGAGTTGAAAAATATCAGGGTTATTTTCTTGAGCATTAAGTATGCCATTGCCTTAGGTATAATAAAAAAATTTCATGGTTAGGATAAAATGCCTGTCAACGAACTCCAGATAGAACTAATCCCTCGCTTGAAAAGGATTAAAATCAAAGCTAGAATGGATGTTCTTAACAGGATGCTTGAGGGCAATTGGAGCACCATGTTCAAGGGCCAGGGCTTGGAGTTTGCCGGCTATCGTTCCTATACCTATGGTGATGATGCCAGCAAGATTGACTGGGGTGCCAGCCTGAGAGCTCATGAAACTTTGGTGAGAGAGCTCGAGGAGTATCATAACTTTAATGTTTTCTTTCTCGTGGATGTGAGCAACAGCATGCTATGCTCATCCACAGAAAAACTAAAGGCAGAATATGCAGCTGAGCTCGCCTTTAGCCTTTGCTATGCAGCAATGCAGGGCGGTGATGCCATCGGCCTAGGCTTGTTCACTGACCATCTTGTCGTCAAGATTTCTCCTAATCTTGGAAAAAGCTCCTATTACCAGATTGTTAATGAGCTAACTAACCCAAAAAATTATGGTGGCAACTTTGACTTCACCAAGGCTTTGCAGTATGTAAGCACCTTTCTCCAGGAGAGGAGTGTGATTTTCATAATCTCTGATTTTATTGGCCTAAAAGAGGGATGGCACCGCTATCTTAACATCCTGGGCGGGAAGTATGATATTATTGGCTTGATGATCAGGGATCCGAGGGATATTGAGATGCCAAAAACAGGAGGGCAGTATCTAATTGAGGACCCTTATTCAAAGAACAAGCTTTACATTGATGCTCACCAGTACGCCAAGACCTATGCTGCTGAGACTAAGAAAGAGGAGGAATTCATAAGGAATAGTTTTGAAAAGGGAAAGATTGGCTTTGTAAGCCTAAGAACTGACCAGGATTTCAAGGAGCCTATCCTAAGATATTTAAAAAAAAGAATGAGCCTAGTGAAGTGAGAACGAGAAGAGGAGAGTTGCATGGTTAGCATAAGCTTTGAGAACCCAATATATCTATGGTACTTGCTTAGCATCCCTTTGATAATCTATACCCATTTCTATCTCTTGAGGCGCACTCAGGCCAAGGCCATGAAGTTTGCCAATTTTGAGGCTATCAAAAGAGTCACTGGAAAAAATCTTATGACCAGGAACATAGCTGTTCTTATTATCAGGGTATTAGTTATTATCTGCGTAATCTTTGCTGCGAGCGGAACAGTATTTTGGCATGAAGGAGAAGTGAACAATAATGATTTTATTATAGCCATTGATGTAAGCGCCAGCATGACTGCCCAGGATATCCTGCCGACAAGGCTGGATGCTGCAAAGCAAACAGCTATTGATTTTATCAATAACTTGAAATCAAGCTCAAACATAGGAATTGAGAGCTTCGCAGGCACTGTGTTCATTGAAGCTTCGCCAATGAATAACAAGGATAGTCTGAGAAAGACCATTGAGAATATCCAGGTATCAAAAACAGGGGGCACTGATATTGGGGGAGCAATAATAACTGGCACTAACCTGTTGGTTGGCTCTAATAAGGGCAAGGTTATTATCCTTATAACTGACGGCAGCAACACCCTGGGAGCTTTTATAGAAAATAGCGTTGATAGCGCTATTGACTATGCAAACAAGAACCATGTGGTGATTCACACTATTGGCATTGGCTCAGAATCAGGTCCTATTGGCTATTTGCCTGAGTATTATAATGTGTCTGCTGTTTACAGCGAGAACACCTTGTTTAAGATTAGCAATGCAACCCATGGCAATTATTACAAAGCCCTTAACATGACTGGGCTTGAGGAGGCTTACAAGAGCATGAGCGATGCTGCAAAGAAAAGCGTGGTACCTCTCAAGCTGAGCTATGGCCTGATGCTTATCGCATTATTATTATTATTTATCGAATGGGGATTAATAAACACCAAGTTCAGGAAGATACCCTAGTTTTTTCGAATGCCTCAGATCTGAGAGTCTATAATAACTTTCTGCTGCTCAGACCATTCCTTGTCAGGATGCTCTCTGACGTATTTGGCCCAGAATCTTACGAATTCCAATCTCTCTTTCATATTTTTTTCCTTATCAAACCACTTGTTCATTTTTTCAGGAGCCTCTCGTACTCTTTTAATTTATGCATATTTAAATGTTTTTCAAAAACAGTCTTTAAGTGCTCTGCATCTTCCAAGTCCTTGTCAGAGCCTAGTACTATCTCTTTAAATGCTATTTGGAGTTCAAGGGATGATATGAATAATTCTTTCTTGCCTATCTTGACTAGAAGCTTTTCTTTTAAAGACTCGTAATCAACAATTGTTTTAGCGAACTTGAACTCCATATTTGGTATTGGCTTGCCTTTTCTCGAGAAGCGTATTGCTATGTTTTTGCACAGGTAGTCTTGATAGAGTTTCTTTGGGTTTGGGGAGTTAAGGCATTCAAAGTCTGTTCTTAAATCTTTGAAAAGCTTTAGGAAGGCTTGCTCTTGCATTTTCGGCACAAGCAGGTCTATGTCCTCAGTTGCTCTTGACCTGCCGAAAAGAATTGATACGTATCCACTTACTGTAACATAATCTGTATGTTTTTTCAGGACTTTTACGAAATCAAGCACAAACTTATCTAGCTTGTTCAATACTTTATCCATCTTTATTGATTGATCCTTGAGAAATCTCATATTAATAGGTAGCCTGCCCTGGTTTAAATTATTTTTGGAAAGAGGCATATTAGTCATAGGTTAATGTGCTTTAATGCTGATTTATAAGCCTTACGCGAGGATGTCCAGTCAAGCACGAAAGAATTACGAATTTGTCCAGTGGCGAAGCCAGTGGGCTCAGGAATCTAGTCCTGTTGTCCGTTGGGTCAAAAATAATTGACGGAACTTTAAACCCTGAAGAAATATCTAAAAAGATTTATAAAACAATAATAAATAATTAAGGTGAAAAAAATGAAAAAGAACAAAATAATCTTTATAACAGGCAATGAGAAGAAATACTTGGCTGCAAAAAAATATTTTGATAAGGCTGGACTTAAGCTGGTTAGGAGAAAGCTTGATTGCCCAGAGATACAAAACATGGACGTTTGTGAGGTAGTGAAGTTCTCTGTTAAATTCATGGCTAAGAAGCTACAAAGACCTGTTATCAAATCAGATCAGGGATTGTATATTCAGGCTTTAAATGGATTTCCAGGAGCTTATGCCCGGGATGTGGAAAGGACTATTGATAAGGCTGGCTTTAAGAGAATAATGCAAGGCGTTAGGAATAGAAAGGTCAAGTTCAT
>CAYGYA010000029.1:0-8864 GCA_964354085.1 uncultured Methanosarcinales archaeon | reverse complement strand
TCAGTTGTTTCTGCTCAAACATGCATGATAAGCACTGGAATTGGCAATAGGCTATTGCCAGACACTGACTGTGACAGGATAATAGACATGGAGGACAATTGCCCTTTCATAGCCAATCCAATGCAGAGAGATGCTGAAAGGAACGGATTAGGTGACGTGTGCGACCTATATTTTGAGAGCATAAACACCCAGCCCTCTGACTTTGTTTATAATAGCAGGGCATTCAACACAATAATAACCTTGCAGAACAACAGGGATTACAATATAAGGAACCTGAAAATAAGAATGCTTGTTCCTGAACTCAATCTCGAATCAATTCAGTACATTGATAATCTGGAAGTGTGCGATATAGAAACCCTTGAGATTATGCTAAGAGTGCCTCAGTGCGTTCCTACAAAGGATTACAGAATAATTGTAGAAGCTAGCTTTATGAATGTTTTCGGTGACACAGAGATAATTCCAGCAATCACAAGCATAAGAGTAGTGTCAGACCAGTACTGCCAAATGGTTCTTGAAAACAACCAGACCATAGGCAACACTTTTATTGATGTCATGCAGATACAGGATGTTTACCAAGGCTCAGAAGCAGTTTTCCCAATAAGAATCACAAACATGGAATCAAGTGACAAAGAGTACATCTTTTCAATCACAGGCTTGGATGACTGGGGTAATTCCAGACTTGAGCCTGGCAGCTTGATAATTGTTCCTAGCGGGACAGAAAGCATAATGAACTTATACATCAAAGCCAACAAGGATGCTGCTCCTGGCGAAAGAAACTTTGTAGTTAGTGTGCAGAGCGGCAATGAAATCCAGAGGTTCTTATTAATAGCTAACATCAAGCAATCTGGAGCTGTTGACAAGACGTTCTTATGGATGTTCACGCTCAGGATAATATTAATCAGTGGATTAATACTCCTGATACTGGTTGCTCTTTTTATTGGAATAAAAAAATATTTTACTAATATCAAGAGCGAGCAAAACATGCAGTACTATTGAAAGTGTCTGAGATAAATTCTAAAATGAAACACAAAATCAGAAATTTTCTAGCTGTGTCTTCCTTGGCTTGTCTCTTGGCTAGTTCAGCTCCTGGTGTTCAGGCTCAGGATATTCGTGATGCTACACAAGCACCAAAAAGGTTTGAAGCTTCCCTTGCTTTGAAAAGCCAGCAAGGATTCTCAGGAAGGATATGGAGGCCTTATCCTGTATCTGTGGGTCAGATTAACGGCTCAGTTGATTTTAAGCTGCCAAGCCTTGGCAAGTTTGGCTTAGAAGCATTTGTTTGGAGCTGTTATGATAGTAAGAAACATTCTTTTGAGACAGATGTTGGCGCCAAGATAACCAAGCAGGTGTGGGAGCATCTTATCCTGGGGCTGGAAGCAAATGCTTTTTCAATTAAGAAGCGCGAGGAAGGACCTCCTGTTTATGTTAGTTATATTTCTGCCAGGATACCAATAACATCTAGGTTTGGGATGAATGCTGCCTTTGATTTAAGAAACTTGGCTAAGTATGAGGCAAGTGCAAGCTACACTGTCAAGGTTTACAAGGAAAAAGTTGATTATAAATTCAAAGTTTATTTGAGAGATTCATTCTACTATGGCAGGTGCGGTGACTTAGTGCAAACCTTGGGCATTAACTCGCTTTTTGTCAAGAACCTGAATTTTTATGCAAGCCTGAAAATAATGAAAGCTTTTGAAAAGTTAGAAGGAGAGGCAGGAAAGCATCCTTTTATACCAATACTTGAGCTGGGACTTAGGTTGCAGATGTGATTTTCTGCTGTAAAAACTGATTTAAGAATCAGGTTTATTCCCCATTAATATTTTCTCCAGTACTTGTAAAACCTTGGCTTTCTGATACCAGTCTTCTAATGAGCCCTCCTTCCACCAGAAACTCTTGCCGCCAGTATAATCCTTAATTTCCTCTCTATAAATCATTTCTGGCCTGTGAAATGGAATCACTCCGGGATTAATGTCAAATCCTTCTGAGCCAATCCATCTTACCTGCATTAAATGATCTCCTTTGAACCACACTCCTAATCTTCGCAGCGATCTCCTTATTGAGACATCGTGCAGGTGAGTGCTTGGTGTTTCCTGGTGCTCATAATTAAATGGGGCCTCAACATTTGAGGGTGCTGTGTCATAAATATCAGACGCAGTATTAATCAGCCACTCTAACTTGCCCGGCTCTCTCTTAAAAAACTCATAATAAGAATCTTCATAAATCTGGTATGCTTCAAGTTTGGGAAGAATGAACTTTCCCCAAGCCCACATTAATTGCCAGTTTCCTTTGCCGTATTTTTCATCCCAACCAGCATATACCTCATCTCTCTTTTTTCCAAAGTACCCTGGCCTTTCAATTGTTACCCAATCCATACTATTCAGACTTGCTTAACAGTATATAAACATTTCTTATATTTAACCACTCTAAAATGGTTATTAAGCGAAAGCTTTAAATATAAAATCCTGTTCTCTTAGACGTATGAAAATGAACAAACAAGTAATAATAACAATATTCTTGATAAGCACCATATTTCTTATGACTAACACCGTAAGCGCGCTGACTATCCTCTCCAGAGAGGAATTCGCAGCAGCCACTACAATGAAGGACACAACCATTGAATATACTTCTTACAGAGAGATCGTGGTCAATGAGCCTGGAGTGATTTATCTCATAAAAATAACCAATACAGGAAAAGATAATAAAACCTATGAGATTACTCCCGACGCCTCTGTAATCAGGAACATAGGGACTTATAGGCTAGACCCTTCTGACACCACAAAATTACAGCCAAATGAACAAGAAACCTTTTACCTTTATCTCGCTGTTGAAAAAACAGTTAGTGGCAGAACAGTCATTCCTGTAAACATAAAGTCTGGCTCAACAGACACCACAATTGAATTGGTTGCAAGGCCAATAGAACCGTTCATGCCAGGAGAGCAGAAAGGAACAGGAGCAATAACACAGGCTTTCAAGATGGTACTATCAATTCTTTTAGTTATAATCATTATTCTTGCACTGATCTTTGGCTTTAGAAGAATAAGAAAAAAAGAAGGAGAGGGTGGTGAAGAAGAGGAAAAGCCAGAGCTGACAGAGGATGTTGAAACCTACTACTGATATCATGCTAATATTAATTTGCAAATAAAAATAAATTACTAAATAATTAACAAAAAGTTTTATGGGGGAATATGAGATGAAAAAAGTCCTTGAAATAAAGTTGTTTGGTCTAATTGTAATGCTCTTAATCCTGTTGAGCTTCACACAGGCAGCAATGATAGTCAATGTTGTGAGTGATGAATTCTCACTAGAAAGCCCTTATCCAGTTGATAATGTGAAAGCCTGCCAGTGCAGCACAAGGACAGACGTGCTCGAGATAAATAATGTTGGTGATTTCAAGGCTTTGTTCAAAGTAGAAATATTCTCCCCTACAAAAGACCTTATCACTCTTAGCGAGGACACCTTCACTCTTGTTCCTGGGGATGATAAAAAGGTTTATGTTCATATAAAAGCTCCCTGCGAAGCGCCATTAAACACATTCTATGTTGCGAGAGTGAGCACAGACTATGGCAGAAGCAAGGAAATATACAAGGAAGTTGTTTCAAAGCAGTGCCAGAACATCAAGTTCACGAGCAAAGTTCTGAATGAAGGCTCTATACTTCCTGGAGAAACTGTTGCCATTAAGATTGACTTGCAAAATGTTGCTGATTTCCAGGACACTTTCAGGATAATACCCGAAGCCTATGGCGACTTTACTGCCATCAGTGAAAAAGAAGTGGCTCTTGCTCCTGATGAGGAAAAAACACTCTATATGTACATTAGTTTCCCTCTCTCAACCTATGGAAAAATAAGCTACCCATACATCATAAGCTCTGACAATGGCAAGAACAGCATAAGAGGATTTGAGAGCTTCACCATTGAGAAAGACTATGACTATGTGATGAACACAGAAGAGCCTGAAATTAATGCTTGCGAGGATGTAACAAAAGAATTTCCAATAACATTCACTAACCTTGCAAAAACCCCTAACAAGTACTATTTATACTTAACAGCTCCTGGCTTTGCAAAACTAAGCCAGAATGTCCTTGAGCTTGAATCAGAAAAACAAGGCTCAGTAAACCTTGTAATTAATCCTGCTCTAAAAGATGTAGGAACCTATAACCTGGTCTTGAGCGCAGGCACAGAATACGGAGACATGAACAAGGACAAGAGCTTCAAATTAAATGTGAATCACTGCTTTGACTCAGAAGCAACCCTTGAAAGCCAGGCAGCACTAATAGCTGACAAGACTTGCTGCGGGCAAAGAATTTACACTCTCAACATAAGAAATAATGGGATGTATGAAGAAGCTTATGAAATCATAGTTGACAGCCCTGGCTGGGCAAGTGTGAAAGAAGAAGATAGGTTTGTTAGAATAAAGCCAAGCCAGAACATCAATATACCTATAACAGTTGACTTCCCATGCGTTGATGCAAAACAAACCTCATTTGTAATTGTCAAGCAGCTAAGAGCACCTTACCAAACTCATGAGATAAGATTGGATTTGGAAAGCCTGAGCCAGAGAACCTGCTACAATGTTGAGCTCTTGCAGGACAAGTACAGGATTAACTATGACTCCCAGAGCATACCCATGCTTTTACAAAGCACAGGCTTAAGAGGAGGAACTTACAATCTAAGGCTTGGAGAGCTTGACTCAAGATTTGTGTACCTTGACCAGGAAACCATGGAGTTCAATCCAGGGGATATAAAAGTATTGCATGTTATCCCGCGCGATTATAGCTCTTACAAGCAAGGAACATACCTTAACAAGCTAACTCTTACTGTAAGCCTGGTTGACCAGGAAACAGGCATCAGATACGACAGGCAATTCTGGATAGTTCTCAAGGACAAGAGCTTTATCTCAAAAGCAATTGATTACATAAGAAACTTCAACTATTCAAGAATAGGCTGGTGCGGGATAGTAACCATCATATTTGTACTCCTGGTTATAGCACTGATAATAATCGTTGGCTATATGAGACTTAAGAAAGACTACAAGATGAAAAGAGTAAGAGCAAGCTGTATGAAGAAGATAAAAGTGGTTAACATTGTGCTGATATTCCTCTTAATCATCAGCATCCTGACATTAGTGCTCATAGGCAATCCTAACACTGGCAAGTTCTACGAGGAAACACAGGCTCCAAATACAAATTCCTCGCTTTATCATGAATGGAAGCAGAACATGCCTTATCAGATTGATTTGAAAAAATACTTCACAGACCCTGACCTTGATACTTTGAGCTTCACCTCAAGCCAGCCCAACCACATAAACGTGAAGATTGATGGGGCTATGGTAACTCTTACACCAGAGCATAACTGGGCAGGAGAAGAAAAAATGGTGTTCACAGCCAATGATAAGAAAGGAGGAGTAACAGACAGCCCGATAATGACGCTGCGAGTGTTAAAGAAGCAGCCAATCGGGCCAATGGCTTACTGGAACACTTACTGCACGCACATCAACATAGTGCTTTTCGTCATAATAATCCTCCTGATATTGCTGTGGTTTGACGTAATCGAGGAGAAAGGATATAATTACTACAACCCGAGGAAGAACAGTAGAGGAAGGTAAAATTATTTTTTATTCTAATTTATCTTTTGTATAACCACAATCTTAATCCAAGTGAGGGGTAATGTGAGAACAGAACAGGAATTAAAAAACTGGGTGGAAAGGGAAAGGTACTTGTTGGCAGAAGTAAAAAAGAAAAAGAAGTGTGATTATAGTATTGGGAGCATTATTGAAGTTGAAAGAGAATTAGCAAAAGCATTATTTAATTTAGGCAGGTTCTATCATAATAACGGCTCGTATGGGGAAGTAATAGCTCTGATTACAGAGGCACATGAATTTGTTGGGCCATCAACTGAATCAAAATATTACCTGGCAGATAGCCTGGTGAAAACAGATAAATGGGAAGAGGCATATGAACTATTAAGAAAGGCGAAGCATCAAACAGGATTTACCCAATGGAAGCATCCCATGTATGATGATCCTGAAGTAATTGTAGATGATTTAAATAAATTATTTCCCTTGTGCATGGACCATTGCTCAAGATTACAACAACCAGTGACTAATGAAGAATTTAATAATTGGCATTGGAATAAAAGGTTCAAAGATTGCTCAGAATTAGAAATGGTTGTTTCCAGGTATCACCCAATATATTCGCAAATTCAAGTAAGGCATCATCCATTTGATTTCAAGAGGTTTGAAAGAATCAATAGTTTTGACGGGCTTACAGACAAAGGAGTTCCATTTCAAATTGAAAATAAGAAAGGAATACTGACTCTTGACCAGCTAATTAAAGTTACAGCAGGAGATTTTGTGGTACAGCCAAATTCAAACCTTGGTCATTATGAAGATTGGGCTGGATGGTTAGAAGTAGATTTATATCAATGATAAATCTACTTATAAAGAAAAACAATCTAAAAGCCTCAGCTGAAAATCTCAATAAAAACCTTCTTAGCCATGTTTTCCTTGCGCTTCACATTCTTTATGTTCCTGGCAAGTCCTGACAGCTCGAAAACATCCTTTACCCAGTTGTAGAAATCATTCTTCTGCTCATTAACATGGCAAGAAAATGCTTCTGGGCTCATGTTCCTGAGAGCATCTGGCAGCTCATGAATCGTCTTAATCACGCTGCCGTCACATCCATAAAAATATTTTTCTGGCGGAATATCAATTGCGATCATATTATTAATCCTAAAAACCATGTTTATATAGTTTTCTGTTAGGTTATCTTAACAGTAAGCTTTAAATAAGCAGGTTCTCCTCTATAGCATTGTCGGGGACGTAGTATAACCTGGCTAGAATAGTGGCCTCCAGAGCCTCGGATGAGGGTTCGAATCCCTCCGTCCCCATTTTCTTATTTTTCATTAAGAAACTTTTATAAATACGCTTAACTTAAGCAGGGGAATAATAATGAAGGAATAAAGATAATAAAAGGTGGTAAAAATCGCATCAAAGGAATTTAACAAGGAACTTTCAGGTTATATTGGCAAGAAAAGAGTAAGGAAAAGATTATTTGGTTTTGTGTCTAAGCCTGGCTATCAAAAGCCCAAGACAGAGAAAAAAGCTTCTGATATGGCTAGTGGCGTTGAAGTAGAGTATAAGAAGCCTGGTCTTTTATCCAAGTTATTCTCTTTCAGGAGAGGGCTTATCAAGGAAGCAGAGAAAACAGAAGACTTAAGTCCTGAAGAGATGGCTAAGCTCAAAGGCATGGAAGACGAGATAGAGGAGACAGAGGAAAAAATAATGGAAAAAGAAGAAGAGGTCAAGGATATTAAGCAAGAGGAAGAAGGGCTTGTTGAGAAAAGAGAGAACATGCTCACCAAGTTCTTCAGCAAAGTTAATTTCTTGAAAAGCAAAAGAATGGCGCCTGACCAGCCAGAGCAGGAAGAACGCGAGGATGAAGAGCCTGTGCTTGACCAGGATGTTATCGAAGTCATAAAAATAGGGCATAGATGGCTTAATGAGCTTCCTCCAGGCAAGAAGAGAAGCTTCAAGGCTAGCGATGACTTTCAGAAATACAAGGCAGTATTAGAGAAATACGGACTTGTAAAGGAAAAGAAGGAATAATTTATTTTTTATTTATTTGCTCGTCATAATCTCTATTACATCATTATTATTAAGAGGGGCTTCCTTGGCAACTGGCTGCTTGGTCTTGAGGTTTATTGCTTTCACAAAGTTATTGCCTATGTCTGTGTGTACCTTAAAAGCAAATTCGTGGGCATTGATTCCTTTTGGCACTAGGAAGCAATCTGGCAATACATTGCCATCCTTGTCTGTTAACTTACTATTAGCCACTGGATAAACAGCTATCCTGTTAAGCAGCTCAAAAACAGCTTTGTTAAGAACATCTTCTACTCCCGTTGTGCCTAGCTTGTCAAGGAGGTTGGTTTTTATAAACTCCAAGCCCTTCTTCTGCCTGTCATTAAGGCTTGCTTCATTGATTATCTCAAGCTTATTATCGCCAGGGATATATTTTATCATGGCGTGCTTTACAGCTTCTTTTAATGCAAGTTCTGATTCTGCGCTGCAAGGAATAATGATTTTTTCAGGAAACTCTTTTTTCAGTCTTTCATAGTTCTCTCTCGCTCCTGGCACATCAATCTTGTTGGCAGCAATAATCATTGGCTTGGTCTTCTTTCTTAAGAAAGCTGCGAGTCTGAACAAGTCATCATTAGTCCAATGAATAACAACTTTTCCAGCCAAATCAGTTTCTTTTAATGCAAGTTTCATGAGGTCTTCGTCAACTCCTAATCCTCCGAGCTGTTTAGCCAATACTTTCTGCACCAGGGATTGCTCTTGCTGAATCTGCCTTGCAAGCCTGTCCCAGCCTTTCTTGAGAATATCATGATACCAGTGGTCAAGCTCTATTTCCAAGAATCTTACATCCCCCGCAGGGTCACATGTACCAGCACTAACAGGCTCTCCTCTCTCATTTGTACAGCCAGCAGTATCAATAACATGAATAAGAGCATCTGCCTGGTTAAGGTCATTAAGAAACTGGTTACCCATCCCCTTGCCTTCATGAGCACCAGGAACCAAGCCTGCAACATCGACCAGCTCAACAGGCACAAAACGATTATGCTCCTGACAATAACCAAGCCTTGGCTTGCACTGAACATTAAAATCCTTGTCAACGCACCTAATTCTGACAAAACCAACGCCATGATTAGGCTTGATAGTGACAAAAGGATAATTAGCAATAGCTACCTCTGCCAAGGTCATAGCCTTGAAAAAAGTGCTCTTGCCTACATTAGCTTTGCCAACAACCCCCACAATCATAAAGTAGGGAATGTTTTAAGGGTATAAAAAGCTTACCAAAAACTTTAAAATA
>CAYGYA010000028.1:0-5687 GCA_964354085.1 uncultured Methanosarcinales archaeon | reverse complement strand
CACTCCACCAGTGCTCAAAGCAATAAATGACATCACAGTATCTGAAGGAGACACCATAACCCTGCCAATAGACGCAACAGACAGGGAAGGAGACAAGCTGGAAATAACAGTGAAAGGATGGATGAACACGCCAACCTACACCACAACCTATGAAGATGCAGGAACATATTCAGTAACAGTGGTTGTGGGCGATGGCCAGTATACAACAGACCAGACTTTCAAGGTTACAGTGCTGGACAAGAACAGGCCTCCAGTCTTCAGGATACCTGCATAAAATTTTTTAATTTTTCTTTTTCATATTCACAACATGATACTATCAGCAATGCTATCAAAACAAGAAGTGCTCAAGGAAATGGGCTTTAAGCCAGCTGATTCGCTAGAGGAAGCTCTAAAATCTGATTTTATCATCGACACTAGCTTTGGCTCTAAGAATGATATTGCAATTTATGCAGTAACAAAGAAAGCAGAAATCAAGGCAGGCATTCTCTGCCTAAATGACACAATCCTACGCCACATCACGAGCACAGATAATCCGAGCCACATAATAACAGATGATTATGTTGCAGGCCATATTAGCAGGGGAAACATTCATAACAAATCTCCCTATTCATTCTCACAGGAAGAACTTGAGAGAAAGCACAATCTCTGGGTGCTAAACCCTGATTTCAAAAAAGGCCATCCTTATTGGAGAGTGCACATAAGAGAGCGCATAGCATTCCTTCACCGCTATAAAAATGACATGGCAGAATATTCTACTCTTCCTCAGGCAAATCCTCCTCAGAAATAACACTTATTTTGTTCTTCTTTAGCAGTGCAGTTGTTATCCCGTCACCCTTGACAACCCTCTCAGAGAAAGTTCCGTCATAAATCTTGCCAACACCGCAGGCAGGGCTTTTCTGCTTGAAAATAGCCTCTTTTATGCCTAGAATGTAGGCGATAGCAAGAACATCCTCAGCTCCTTTTTTGTATTGGGCAGTCACATCATCCTCGATTTGAGTTATTACCTTGCCGCCCCTCTGCTCTGCCGGTTTCCTGGGAGTAGGCAATCCTCCTAATTGTTCAGGACAGACAGGGATTAATACTTCTTTCTTAGACAAAGCCATAACTTTCGGGTCGAGCTTTGACTGCCCGTCATACATGCACCTAATCCCTAGCAAACAAGCACTGCAAAGCTTCATAATAAACCAAAGATTTTTTAAGTTATTAATTATTTCGGTTTTGTAGTGCCAGCGTTGCGTAATTCGGTATCGCGGTCGCCTCGAAAGCGGCTTCCTCACGGAGTTGCAGGTTCAAAACAGATTTTTGAGAAAAATCTGGTAAAAACCAAGTCAGTACGACGCAAGCAAAGCTTGGTCGTACGGATTACCACTCTTAAAAATCTGGTGAAAGTCCTGCCGCTGGCGCTTTTATTTCTAGAAATAATCTCCTAAACCTTTCTGGCTTTTCTTAAATTCTTGATCAGATGATTCTTTCCTTGGCTTATCATCTTCATCATCGCTTTTAATCATTATTTCTTTGCCGTCAATGACAGGAACTCCGTATTCGCCGTCAGAGCCAGGCTTGATAGTCATCTCTCCTCTCCTGTTCTTCATGATTAAATCAACAATTTCCTTGTCTGCAAATTTGAGCAAACTCCCCTCAGAAACATTCAGAAGAATATCAAACTCATCTTTCCCTGCCTTTAATATTTCATAATACTTAGCCCAGACTGCTTTGGTTGCCATGCCGCTCTGCAAAACAAGAGCAAGCAATTCGTGCAATGGAATTATTTTTTTAAAAGGCTTGGCGCTTGCAGGTTTGTACCCTTCTTCCCTGTCTGCTAATTCCTCAACCCTGTTAAGCACTCCAATTGTTAAAGGTCTCTTGCAAACAGGGCAAATGTTGTTGTGCTTCTTGGATTCCTCTGGGCTATAACTTACCTTGCAAAGCCTATGCCCGTCATAATGATACTTTCCATAGCTAGGATCAACTTCAATAGTCTCAACCAAGCCTTCGCCAGTTCTCAATGCGCGAATTAGGTTATCATAGGTCAGTTCTTCAAATTCAAAAACAGTTGCTTCTCTTCCAATACGCCAAGGCCAGAAAGAGTGCAAATCAGAAAAACTCACAATCCTGTACTTATCCAAGCCTGACAATCTCCAGTTCATTTCAGGATCACTGCTAAGCCCTGTCTCAAATGCATGAATATATTTTGCATTCTTTCCAAAAGCTTCTTCAATGCTGTCAAATCCTGTCTTGCTCCCGAAAATCCCGAACCAAGGCGTCCATGCATGAGCAGGGATTATCTCAATATTTTCGCTAATATTTATCATAGCCTCTGCAAACTCAATGCAAGAGATATTGAAAATCGGCCTTCCGTCATAATCAACTCTTCCCTTGGACTTAAGATAAGCAGTTATCTTATCAACGATTTCAAAGTTTGGAGCAAGAATAATCAAGTGAATCCTCCTTCCCTTGCCACCCTGAGTGTACATCAATGAAATTTCATTTTGCAACACAAAAGGAAAACCTGATCCTGTTTTCAAGATGCCTGTGCCGTCTTCTTTAAGCTCTTTCCTAAGTTCTTCCTGCCATTTGGGATGAGAAAAATCACCAGTGCCAAGAAGACCAACGCCCTTAATCCTCGCCCATTTCTCAAGGTTCTTGATATTAAGCTCAGAAGAGCAAGCCCTGGAATACTTAGAATGAATGTGAAGGTCTGCGATGATTTTCATGATGAAAAAATAGAATTAGGTACTATATATAAATTTTAGCCCTTCCCTGCCTCTGAAAGCAGGAACTTGAGCTCGAGAACCAGATCTGTTTTTTCTTCTGCTGGCACAAAGCTGCTTATCACTAGTATTTCTGCTCTCTTATAATATCCTACTAGGAGTATTTTCAGGAATAATGGTATGGTTGAGAGCTTTAGCTTAGTGTTGAAGATTGCTTCATCATATTCCTCTGGCAATCCAAGAAGCGCAGAATATATTCTTACTATCTCGTCGTGCAATGGCTTGTTTCCATCAGCCTTTTTCCCCATTTCTGTGAGCTCACTGCTGAAGCGCTTGATAGCATCCTCATTAAGAGCGGCTCTTGGCTTTCTGAACTTCCTGAAAAACCTGTTGAGATTGATCAGAAGGGCAAAGCTGACATTATTTTCATATAGCCTTCTTGCTTTCTCAGGATGAGCAAACAGGAAGAAGATATAAGTTATTAATAATAAAGGTATGATTCCTAATATTACTGCGAGAATGATAAACAACACCAGGTATGATTGTATATAATCACCAACTTCGCATTTCTTGCAATTCCCTCCGCAATCAACTAATCTTTCATCATCATTCTTAATTCCATCGTCACACTTAGCGCAAGGTTCGCATCTTCCTCCACAATCAATCCCATCCTCGCCGCGATTCTGTATGCCGTCAGAGCAGTTTCCGCACAATTTAGTGCAAGGCCCTCCGCAATCAATGCTTTCCTCATTCTGGTTTTTTATAGAGTCGCTGCAATTAGCCAAAGTGCAAACCATGTAGTCACATCTCAGGCTTTCACAGTCAAGGTTTTTCAAGCAACTCTTGCCTCCAGGGCAAGCAGAGCATTCTCCCCCACAGTCAATATCACTTTCATTCTGGTTCTTTATGTTGTCAGTGCAGCTAGGACACGGGTCAGGACAAGGCCCACCACAATCAATTCCTTCTTCTCCTTGGTTCTGAATAGTATCATTGCAAGTAGAGCAAGCAGGGCATATTCCCCCACAATCAACTCCTTCTTCAATGCCGTTCTTTAAGCCGTCTTCACAAGTGGCATTGTATTCGCACTTTCTTGCTGTGTCAGGCCTGGTCCTGTTATCATCGCATAGGCTAGTATCAGTGCAGTTTCTTAACTGGAAACCTGCTGGCTGGCACAAGCTCCATTCTGTGCAGTTCCAATTTGGAATGCAGCCTAGATGGCTTGGGTTTTCGCACGGACCACAATCAAAAGGGCAGGTGCTACAATTCTCTACTGCGCCACAATAAGAATCCCCACAATATTCTTCATCAAGTGGGTTATTAAGCTCTGTAAATTGGTCAGCGCCCGCAACATCCACTCTTACAAGATTACTCTCAGCGCTCTTGTTAAGAATATCATGGGCTGTGAATGTAAAATAAACATGACCGCTCGTATTAGTACTAGGATTATAAGTAACAAAACCTGAGCCGTCAATGCCCACAGTGATATTTGCATAGGAAACTCCTTTTACATCATATGAAGGGACAACTTGCCTGTAATCAAAAACTAGCTTGCCTCCTTCAGGATCTAGGAAATAATCATTAAGGTTATAAGCTCCTGATTCTGTATTCATAAAAACCATAAAACTAGGAACCTGGTTGATTAATACAGGCGGCCTGTTAACCTTGGCTATTTGCACATACCAACTCTTGGTATCTGAGAGATTAGTTGAATCAGTGACTTTGACGCTAATCTCGTGCACTCCTGATAATCTGTAGCCTGGCTTGAACCTCAGGTTGGTTTGATTAATTGATTCATTAATAAGCTCAGAATCAATAAACCATTCATAGGAGAGGCTGTCATTCTCATCAGTGTCCTCTGCCCTTATCCTGAAATCAACACTGCCCGTCTGGTTCATCTCAAATGACAGGGTTTCTGGAGCGAAGAAGACAATATCTGGCCTATCAAGAATGTTCAGGGTTATTATGCGCGTTTCAGCGCAGGATTCTTTCACAGCAATCACTGCTATTCTTGAAACCCCCACGTCCCTTTGCAAAGGCGTGAAAGCAAGCAAGCCATTATCATTAATACTAATCCCAGCCAATTTCTTGTCAAGGGCAACCAAGGCATAAGAAACATCTATCTCAGGCATGTTGGTGAGGTTAAAATCATACACAAAAAAATCGCCCTGCGCAAGCTTAAGAAAATCAACAGAAGTTATGTGAGGAGTACTAGCAGAAGTGCAGGCTGCTGATGATAAGCATGCGAGTAGCAATATTAATATGAATAAAACTAGCACTATTCCTAAGGTTTTCTTGTTCACCAATCCAAAACCTCTTTTTTAATGTATTAACTTTTATTTCTTGTATTTACACTATATAAATCTTGCTCTATTTATCGAGTAATTATTTCAGTGTTTGAAAAAATTTATAAATATGCGCTTGAATAGTTCTTTTCATGGTAAAAAGTGGTGAGGAGTTGAAGCCTAGTGAGCAGATTAGCGAGTATACTGTGAGAGAAGGTAACATCAGCCTTATCCTCGATTCTTATGACGACATATTCTCTGACTTTGATCCAAGAGGTTATTCGGAAAGGTCTTTGTCAGACGACTTCCTTGCTGAGTGCAAAAAAGTGGCGCGGGACAAGGGAGAAAAGCTTGAGCTGAGGTTAATGGTGCCAAGGAAACTAAGGAACATAAGGGATGAGATTAAGATAAAGAAGAGGCTTAAGAGCCATTTCCACAGGCACTATCTTGAGAAGTATGAAGAAGTAAAGAAAGTCAAGAGGGAAGGAGCTGCGTGGTTTGTTATAGGAGCCATGCTTATGATAATATCTACTGCTCTTTACGGCGAGACAAAGTTCTTGTACAAACTCCTTGAAGTAATGCTTGTGCCTGCGAGCTGGTTCATGTTCTGGGAAGGCCTTGATAAAATATTTATTTCTTCACGAGAGAAAGAGCCTGACTACAAGTTCTACAAGAAAATGGCTCATGCCCAGAT
>CAYGYA010000027.1:0-12243 GCA_964354085.1 uncultured Methanosarcinales archaeon | reverse complement strand
ATGCTTCTGTCCACGTGGGTTTCAGCTGCGAAATTGACAACTGCATCTGATTTCAAGACAATTTTATTGACTAGATCAGCATCACAGATATCTCCTTTAACAAACTCATAGCAGGGGTCACTCTCAAAGTCTTTTAGGTTATCTAGATTGCCTGCATATGTCAACTTATCAAGATTTATTATCTGGTAATCAGGATATTTCTTCAGCATGTACCTTATGAAATTAGAGCCTATGAACCCTGCTCCGCCAGTTACCAAAATCCTCATAGCTTCTTCTCCCCGAATTATTTTGATTCAATTATCTCTTTATCTCTGATTATCCTTTTTTTTGCCTGCTCCTATCTGCCTTTTTTGGCATGCCACTTTACAGGTATGTCATTTTGAAATGGGTCAACCCTGTATTCATCAGGGTTCTTGTAATTATAAGGTTCAGTAGGTACGCTAATCACAAAGATGGTTTTTTTCCCTATGGTTTCGAAACCATGCAATACTCCAGGAGGTATTTGTATCAATTGCGGATCCTCTCGGCTTACGATGAATTCCATGCATTCTCCTTTAGTAGGAGAGTCTTTCCTATCGTCATATAAAAGTATCCTTGCCTTGCCTTCAAGGACCACGAAATTATCTGTCTGAATCTTATGATGATGCCATCCCTTCACATAGCCCGGGTTGCAGGCTGAGACATAAACCTGGCCGAATTTCTTGAATATTTCATCGTCGCATCTTAGCATTTCCATCACAAACCCTCGCTCATCCTTGATGAGCTTCAGCTGCTTTACTTCAACTCCTTTAATCATGATATCACCCGCGATGATTTTTAAACTTCATCCTCTAAAATGCTTAAACTTGGTTTAAATAATTTATGAATGTAAATTTCAAGAGTTTAATTGGTTGTTTATCCGTGAAGGTGCGTATTTGTTGATGCTTGTTTTAGATATTCCAGCTATTCCTTGGCTGCCCTGGCTAACACCTCAGCGAGCCTATCTGCGCATGGGGCGAGGAGATATCCTTTTATGATTGTCTGCCTAGCCTCAAAGCCAATTCTTTTCCTGAGCTTATTATCTGCAATCAATCTCTCAAGCTTATCAAGCCATTCTTTCTCGCTTCTGGCAGAAAAGCCATTCGTTCCATCCTGTATAAGATCAGCGTTCATGCCGACAGGAGAAGAAATTGTTGCAAGCCCGACTCCCATATAGTCAAGGAGCTTCTTTGCGCATTTTCCCGCATTCCATTCGTTATCCTCGAGAGGCATTATGCCTATATCAAACTTTACTATTTCTTTTGCTGCCTCAAGGACGTCCACAGAGTGGGCTATTGTGGTGCATGGTACATCAGCGTACATTTTCCCAATATCCTTGTTGCCAAGAGAGCCAATAATCCTGAACTCGATTTTGTGCTTTGCTCCAAGCTTTTTTATGACTGGCTTAATCATGGCCAGGTTCTTCAGGTGCGGCTTGACATTCCCTAAAAATCCAACTACAATCTTTTCACCTTTCTTTGCTTTGGAGTAATCTTTTATTAGCTTGACGTCTTCCTCCCTTATGGGTGTTGGAATCACAGTGACGTTTTTTGCTTTGTTATATTTGCTATGCTTAAGTGCATATCTCTTGAGATTCTCGTTACCAACAATAATCTCCTTGCTAAAGCCAAGTATATCTGGGATAAATCGATTATCTAGATATATGGCGTCATCAAAATCGAACACCATGTTTTTATTTAGTTTAGAATATATCCATTCAAAAACAGGGAACACGTTGGTTTGGTATACTTCTCTTTGTAAATAAACAACATCGTACTTTCTGATACGAAAGATGTCGAAAAACCTTTTTGCTGTTGTCAATATGCCTATGACAAATATCTTCAACGCAGGATGGTTATGAAAATATCGATAACCTTGAGCTGGGCTTACAGTGCAGGAAAATCCCTTTTTTTCTAGCAAAGGAATGTAATTGTAAGCCCTCATTTGTGCGCTAGGGCTTCCTTTGCCAGAATACTGGGTCATGAAAAGCACTTTGATATTTTTTTTCTTTGGTTGATGTGGCATATTATTATCCTCTTCTTGTTTTTTCTTTACTCTTTTTTATAATTTTAATAGGTTTAAGCTTAGTATAGCTGATTATACATTTTCTTGTATTTCATAATCACTTTTTCCCATTCAAAGCTTTTAATCTTCTTAAGGGCTTCTTTTGATATTCTTTCTAGTTTGGTTTTGTCTTTCAACAGCTCTTTTATTTTTCCTGCAAACTCATCCACGTCATCCTTATTGCATAAATACCCGCTCTTTCCATTTTCCATAAGGTCTGGTATGCAGGGTATGTTGCTCGCAATGCATGGGACTCCAAAGCTCATAGCTTCCATTACTACTCCTGGCAAGCCTTCTCCTTCTGCAGGCAGCACTAGCATGTCGCTAGCCTGGTAAAGCCTTGGAGTATCAGTTCTAAATCCTAGGAACATGACTTTTTTCTCTAGCTTCAGCTGCTTGACCTGCTGCTCATATTCTTTTCTATTAGGCCCGTCTCCTGCAAGCAAGAACACAACATCCTCTTTTCTCAGCGCATCTGCCATTTTTATTATCTTGTCAATTCCTTTTCTTGGTACGAGCAAGCCAACAAACAGCACTATTTTTGTGCTTGGCTTAAGGCTGAGTTCATTCCCAACTTCAACCCTGCTTTTTTGCTTTTCTTTTTCATCAATTTTCTTGGGTTTTATTCCAGTCGATATCACTCGTATTTTCTTTTCTGGGATTCCTGCCTTTAGTGCATAGGGAACCAGGCTCTTGCCATAAAGAGTTATTATGTTAGGCGTGCCAAACAATAGCCATCCAAACATCCTATTATAGACCTTGAATGCCCTATCCAAGAACTTGCCCATGCTAAAGCTATAGCCAGGCACAGTGTCCATGGTAAGGATGAGCTTTTTCTTAGGGAAGAAAACTTTTTTCATCCAGATAATCTTAAGGCTGGTTAGGTAATAGGGCACCCACATATGGACGATGTCATTATTTTTCATCGCTTTTATGGCATTGATCAAGAACATGGGTGTGACTGGCAATGGCTGCTCAGAGCTGATAAAAGGAGGATTAATAATAGAATAGGTGTAAATCCTGCTGTTCTCTGCCAGCTTGCTGTGATGCAGGGACGCATCTATTTTTTTGAAAAGCTTTTTAGGAGTGATAAGGCTTGTTTCATAGCCTTCCTCGCTTAACCTGCCAATTATCTCTGCAATGGGCCTTTTGAGAAGTATGGGAGGATTGACATAGCAGATTCGTGGTTTTGCCATGGTAGCTGCTCTCCTCATTTCTTTTTCTTGTTCTTTTCTTCAAGGGCAACCTTTCTTACAAGCATGGTTATTTCCTTTTTAACACTCTCGTGCTGCACATAAAGCCTGAAGATAAGGTAGAAAAGCACCACGATGCTAATGACCATTATCAAGTCCATTCCTCTCTGTATGCCAAAGATATTTGAGAACAGGCTTAATATATTGGGGATAAGTGATACCACAATTACGAACATCCATACAAAAGACCAGAAAACAAACTCATTCTTGGTTAACTTATTATCCTTAAACCTGAGATAGGCTCTGCTAAAAGCAAACAATGCAAAGACAATCCCTAATATTTGTATTATTTCCATTATTACCCCCCTCTTCAAGGGTTTACTCTAACTCTCTTTATATTTTTTATGAATTGGGCTTCTGAAGTTTCAGCTAAAGCAAGTACGGCTTATTTATCATAAAAGCTTGTGCGAAAACTATTTAAACCGTTCCTTTTACCTCTTCTTGATTAACATTAGAAGATAAATCAGTAGCGGGGTGGTTTTTTGAGCGAGCATTCTAATGCTCATGAAGAGCATAAGCACGAAGAACACAAGCATGATGAGCCTAAAAAAGCCCATGCTGAGGAAGAGGTAAGCTTTGATTTCTCAAAAATAAAGAGGCTTTTTTCAGTAAGCAGCATTAAGAAAAACAGCGTGCTTTTGCTATTCCTCCTGGTTCTCATACCCGTTGTCCTGACAGTATATATAAGAGTGCAGCCTCAATATCTTCATGTTACAGAGAGCTGGGCTGCTAATTCTGTTAACAATTATTACAGGAGCCAGATTTCCCAGCAAATAAATTCTCAGTACCCTAACCTGCCGCAAGCAAATAAGGATACCTTGATTAACCAGCAGCTTGATGCGTTCTTAAAAAGCAACACTGATAATATTCGGCAGCAGATAAAGTCAACAGGGGCTTATTTCAAGTCAGGCTTTCAGTACCAGGAGAATAATGTGACTTATACCTTCCTGGGAGACCTTGACTCATACTTCTTCCTTAGATATGCCAGGAATCTTCTCAATAAAGGAATGTACTGTGATGAAATCCGTGATGGCCAATGCAGGGATAATCTTATGTTTGCTCCTTTAGGAACTAACATAGGGCCGACCATGCATCCCTATGGAATATTTTACCTTTACAAATTCCTTCACATGTTAAGCCCTAAGGTAAACCTTATGCAAACAGCATTCTTCTTGCCCACATTCTTGGCTGTAATTGCAGTGATAGCAATCTTCTTTGTGGCAAGGAGGCTAATGAATTCAACAGCAGGGTTCTTTGCAGCCATGTTCCTGGCTGTTAGCCCAATGTTTTTGTCAAGGACACTTGGCTCTGATACTGATATATGGAATGTGATGTTTCCGCTCATTATCCTTTGGATTTTCCTTGAGGCTTTTGAAGCAAAGTCACTTGTCAAGAAAGCAGTTCTTGCAGCACTGTCAGGCTTGTTCATGGGAATTTTCAGTTTGGCATGGGGAGGCTGGTGGTATATATTTGATTTTATGTTGGCAACTTTAATAATCTACATCCTCTTTGTAATTGTAAAAAATTATGTTAAGCACAAGAAATTCTCTAAACTGATATGGAAAGAAATTATCCCCCCACTTATCATTCTGGGGATATTAGTAATTAGCTCCGTGATATTTATCTCTTTAATCAACTCTTTTGGCGCTTTCAAAGAGGCATTGTCAGAGCCTTTGCATAGGGTAGAGACTTTCAAGGAAGCTGCCCACGCAGATTACTGGCCCAACATCCAGACCACAGTTGCAGAGATGAATGAGGCAGGCATAGATACTATAATGTCCCAGACAGCATTTGGAAAAAACATCTTCTTTGGATTAGCTTTGCTGGGTATAATCTTAACCCTGGTAAGCAAGAAACCTTCTCTTAAGGAATACATTATTATCATAGGGTCAGCGTTCTTATTCCTGATTCTTGTTTCAAAAGCAGGAATAAACCTATCTAGCCGCTCAATTTACCTTTACCTGTTTGCCCTGATGATTCCTGTGGCAATAGCAGTATTGATGCTGTTATTTGAAAAGAAGAATTCGAATTCAAGAGAATCTGGTGATGAGGAGTTTGAGGTTGATATAAAGCCTGCAATCCTTTTAATAATCTGGTTTGTAGGAATGATATTCGCAAGCACCAAAGGAGTGAGGTTCATATTGCTGGTCATACCAGCGTTTGCTGTTGCTATAGGCGTAGCAATGGGCTATATTTACCAGTACTTGTCAAGCATGATTAGCAAGGAATTCAAGATTCCTGCTATTATAACTAAAATAGCTATTTTTATCCTGCTTTGCCTGATTTTAATCATGCCTTTGAGAGCAGGAATTGCTACAGGAGAAAGCTTTGTGCCTTCAATGACCAGGGGTTGGTGGGACAGCCTTACCAAGATAAACCGGGAAGCAGCTCCTGATGCAATTATTAATTCCTGGTGGGATTTTGGCCACTGGTTCAAATACGTTGCTAACAGATCTGTAACTGTGGATGGTGGAGGCCAGGATTATCAGCTAGCTCACTGGATGGGCACTATACTTGTAGCAGATAATGAGGACCAGGCAATTAACACAATAAGAATGTTGGACTGCGGGAGCAAGGAAACATATATGACTCTTCTGACTGACACTAACGATGTATTGCTTTCTGTAGGACTTACCAAGACAATAATAATGCAGCAGGATGAAGAAGATGCAAGAAAGACTCTTGAAAAAGCAGGCATAAGCTCTGGAGCAATAGATAAGACTCTTAACTACGCATTCTGCACTCCGCCAGAGCATTTCCTTATAACAAGCGGAGACATGGTTGGAAAAGCAGGAGTATGGGCTCACTTTGGCTACTGGGACTTTAACAAGGCATACATGATAAGGGAGATTAGGCCTAAAGATCCTGATGAGGGAATAAGGCTTCTAATAGAAAAGTTCAATTATTCTGAGGACCAGGCATCAATACTTTATTATGAGCTTCAGTCATTGGATTCAGACAGGGCAATGAATGACTGGATTTCTCCATGGCCCAATTATCTCATAGGAAACTGGATTGGCTGCCAGAAAGTAAATGCAACACAGCAGACAGGAAATGATACTAATTCGACCAATGCCACTAAGGTTAAGGAGTTCCTTGTCTGCCCTATCAACAGCGTAATATCTGACACTACAAATGGAAAAACAGTTTTAGAGCTCGCTGCAATTGATTTAGAGGATTATTATAATTCAAGCCTTGTGTTAGGAGCATATGATACAACCGGTTATAAGAGAGGAGCAGGAAGCGCAATACCATCTGAGTTCGTGCTCTTCTTTAACGATACAATTAAGACAGTAAAAATGGAGAATGTCACATTCCCATATGCTGTGCTAATAGACATGGTTAATAACCAGCTATTGATTACAGACCCATTGCTCTCAGAGTCCCTGTTTACCAAGCTATTCTACCTTGACGGCAGATATACAACTCACTTTGAGAAGTTCAGCGATACGGTAGATATAACAGGCTCAAGGATAATTGTGTGGAAGGTTAAGTGGGATTAAGTTAGAATCAAATTAAGCAGGTTAATAATCAATCAGGGTTGATGGGGGGTATAGCGGGACTAATGGCTTTTGAAAATTTTATTAAAGAAGAAAAAGGCCGCCTTGTCAACTACGCTATCTTACTCGCTATTATTTTCTTTTTATTATTTATTAATTATTTGTTCATTAAGCCTCTAATTTCACTTCCAGCTCCGTTATATGGAGGGGATTATTATTTCCAGTTAAGCCAAACCAACCACGTTAAGTATGGAGGCAGCCCTCTGGAATCTTCAAACATTGTAGGAGCCCTGCCATCATATTTTGTGATATACTCAGCATTCACAGGCTGGATTGCCAGAATCTTTTCTATCAACGCAATACTGGCAGAATTTAGCTTTTCATACATAATAATAATACTCTCAGCAATAGTAATGTTCTTTTTGTCATTAAAGCTTTTTAAGAATGATCTAATGTCAATTATTGCTGTTCTCTCCCTTGTTACTGTTTCTGCCTTCCCTATCGTAAAATACACTGTTATGGTTGAAGCACTTTTGATACCTCTACTATTCCTGTGCATTTACAATTTCATCACCAAGAAATCTTTAATCAATTCCATCATCCTGGGTGCGGTCTATGGGTTAGTGGGGCTTGGCCATGCAGTAGCTTTTATGGCATCCTCGATACTCATGGCATTTGTATTTATTTATTTTGAAATATTAGCCAATCCAGACTTAAAAATAAGGAAAATAAAGGAAACAAAAAAGATTGAATTCAAGAAATTATTAAATGCTATCTGGCCTTATCTTATTGTGCTTGCTATTGCCTTGCCAATTATTATGCTCTGGTGGTTTAAGCCCGTTTTTGTTTATCACGGCCAAACCTCTCTTCATCAGATAGATGCTAACAACACAGACTGGTCCCAGGGTAGTATACAATTCAACTTTTTATTCGATACCCTAAAGACGACTTTCTTTAATTTCACCAACATCTACACGATTATTTTCTCCCTACTGAATATTGCCGGGCTTTTGGCATTGTTCTTCCTAAAAACCAAGAATCATCAGCTCAGGTTTGTAAAATTCATAATAGTTTCTGCATTCATACTTGTTTTTCATTATTTTATAACTCAAAACTTGCTGGGCTTTAATCTCGTACCGGAGTACATCTCATACCTCATTCTCGAGCCGGCCAAAGTATTATTGCTTTGCCTTGGCGCATACTTTATCTATAACCTGCTGAAGAAATTTGTTTTTAAAACAGATAATGATGCTAATACTTCTCATAATGCCCTGGTTAATTACACTTTTTTTGGCATAATCATCATTTTGATGCTGGCTTGGCAGGTTAATGCCTACAACCACAGAGTTGACAACAAGTGGTATGGTGCGGGCTTTAATGATTTACCCCCTAATATGAATGAACTAAGCAATTATCTCGTGGCGAATACTAAGGTATATGACGTTATACTTACAAGCAAAGAGCTTGGCTTTGCCTTGAATTCTTTATCAGGAAGAAAACTGGTTATTACAAGAAGAGCGCACACTGACCCATTCATTGATTTAGATTCAAGGGAAATAGACTCTGCTATTGTGCTTTATGGCAATGGTTCTGCTCCAAGAAAGGAAATCATACAGAAATATAATATAAAATACCTTTATTGGGATAATTATTGGATACAATCAGAATTCCAGATAAATGAGCAAGGCCAGATAGGAGGCTGGTTTGACCCGTTGGTAATGTTTGATTCTCCTGAAAAACAAGAGGCGCTGAAAGCATACAACGTATCCTTTTTCACCCAGAATACCTGGATTGACCCTGCTGTCAAGGGCGAGTACGTAAAAAAATTCAACCTGCTCTTCATCTCCCCCCAGAACTATAATTCATTTACTCATCCGTGGAATAATGGGCTTGATAGCTATTTACAAGAAGTTTGGAATTATTCGCAGAGCGGGGCTGTGGTAAGCCGCCTTTACAAAATTGTTAACATAAATTAACACGTTAGCTTATTATTAACTTATAATATTAACTTATAACTTATCAATGCACGGGTGCTAATCATTTGGTCAACAAAATAAATAAAAAAGAAAATACGGCTGGTCAAAACCAGACAAACATGATAAATCAAGAGAAGCAGGGCAGATTATCCTCAATTGCTCTTATGATTGTCTGCACTATTTTTACCTCTCTTGGCCAGCTATTCTTAAAATTAGGGGCAAACAAGCTGGAGGTTTCCCTTAAAGGTATTTTCCTAAACTTTCCGTTGATTGTAGGAATAATTTTTTATGCAATAGGCGCAGCATTGTTAATTTATTCCTTGAAAAAGGCTAATCTTTCATTCATCTACCCTTTTGTCAGCCTGAGTTTTATCTGGGTTTCTCTCCTTTCATATTTTTTTCTCAATGAGAGCCTGTCTTTTATCCAGCTTTTGGGGATACCCTTTATAATTATTGGCGTTTCATTAATAGGAGGTGGACGCTGATGCTAAGCATTTTGGCTTTAATTATATTTGTTCTTGGAAGTATAATAGGAGCCTATGGCTCAGTATACCTTAAATTAGGAGCCGGAGAATTTAACCTTAATCTGATTAAACAGTTGAGGAACAAGAATGTCATTCTTGGATTTTTCTTGTATGGTTTAAGCATAGTTATTTACGTATTACTACTGAAGACTGAGCGTTTGTCATTGCTTTACCCTTTAACCTCTTTGGTATATATCTGGGCAGCCCTTCTCTCTGTTTCGCGATTAAAAGAAAGAATGAGTATAGTTAAATGGCTAGGCATAGCTTGCATTATTGCAGGAATATTCTTGATAACATATTTTCACTGAGTTCACTGAGAATGGATAAGCAAAAAATTCTTAATAGCTTAGCAGTTTATCTTTTTTTGTTTTTGAATTATTGTTATTATCGCTAAATATCAAGCCACCAATAACATCACCTTTAATCATTTTCTCGGATACTTGCTTATTTAAGGATTATTTTTGGCTTTATTAAACTATAGGCTTTTTCTCTAAAGTCCATTAAATCTTTTTTTTCTAAATCATAGGGCTTAATAAAAGGCTCGTCGCTTTCATTAAAATTAGAAAAAGTTTCAAGGTTGACCATTTCTTGCATTGGAATGTTTAGTAAGTTTTCTTTGACACAATCTTCAAAAATCTTTGTTCCGGGAAACGGAACAAGAAAAAATACAGACACTTGATCTATGGCCGGCGCAATTCTTTTAATCATCTCATAAGTATCTTCTAAAGTTTTTTTTGTTTCTTGAGGAAACCCAATCATAAAAAATGCTTTAACAAATACTTCAGGATAATCTTTGATAATCTCAAAAAAATCATATATTTGCTTGTCTGTCATATGTTTTCCCATAACATTATTTCTAATGAATTCAGAACCGTGTTCAGGAGCAACACACAATTTAACTAATCCGGCCTTAACCAACCCAGAAATAACCTTCACATCTAATGTTTTAAGAGAAAGCCCATTTGGAGTGTCAAATTGAATGTTCAGTCCTCTTTTTACAATCTCATTCACTATTTCCAAGGTCCTGGATTTTGATATGCTCATATTATCATCCATGAATGAAAAATATTTGTGTTCATATGTTCTATAAATATACTCGATTTCATCAACAACATTTTTTGCAGATCTTGGTCTCCACGCTTTTCCATGTACTAAAAACATAGAACAAAATGTACACTGATTAGGACAACTTCTACTTGTAATTATTGGAACTGGGATATTAATAGGTAAACCCTTTGGATTGTACCATTTACTAGTATCAAAATAATAATCCTTGAGATTAATTAAATCATAGGCAGGAAAAGGCAACTTATCTAAATCTTTTATAAAATCAGTTTTTGGATTAATTTTAATCTCTTTACCTTCCCTGTAAGCAACCCCTGTTATTTCTTTTAATAAATCTTTATTATTAAAATGAGCGTTTATCATTTTAGGAAAACTATCTTCTCCTTCCCCTATACAGACGTAATCAATAATCGGATAGCATTGTAATATTTCCTTTGGAAAAAGAGTAGGATGAATGCCTCCGAGAGTAATGGGAGTATTTGGAAGCAATTCTTTAATTTTACAAGCAATAGAGATTGTTGATTTGAATCTTCCTGAAAACAAACAAGTAATTCCAACCATATCCGGATTGAATAATTCAAGCTCTTTTATGAATTTTTTATAATATATCCCAGCATCCCCTTCGAAATTTATAAGGTCGTTATTAATATCTACTATTTTTACTTCGTGATTATGTTTTTGTAATGAAGATGCCAGGTATAGTAAACTTAGAGCGATATTTTTGTCTTTATTTTTAACGAACTGTGGCGTAGGCGGGTTTATCAAAAGTATTTTTTTTGAAGAATTATCCATTTTTCAATCAGCCCTATTATCATAATATTCAATAACTAAGCAGGTTATCTTTTTTTATAATATCCTTGTTGTCTTTATACCACGCATACAGCTCGCTCAGGGATTCTTCTAGCGGAGTAAATCTGAAGCCAGGAATTTCTTTTTTTAATCTAGAATTATTGCACGTATATTCCTTGTTCATCCCATTTTTCTTTATTTTAATCTCAAAATCGTTCCTAGACACCTGCTTTATTTTTTTGGCCAGGGCCAGCAAGTCCGTGTGTTTTCCGTTACCAAGGTTGTAGAATCTGTGCTTAGGTTCATGCTCTATGAAATGCTCAATTATCCTGCAAACATCGCCAATATAAACATAATCCAGCAACATGTTCTGGTTTATTTCTACCGGCAGGTCAAAGAGTATTCTGCAAATAATGTTTGATATGAACCTGGTCTCATAGTCCTCATATTTTCCAAACACGCCAAAAGGCCTGATGCTGGTTATTTTATTATCAGCAGATGCTTCTATGTATCTTGAGCATATGAACTTGGCAAAACCATAATCATCTTTTGGGATGTGCTTTCCAAACTCTTCTTCCTTTACCAGCTTTATATCCTGGCTTTTATCATACTCTCCTCCGCTTCCAAAGAAAATCATCTTGCTGTAATGCTTGGAATTAGATACTATGTTGAAAAACATCACGAGATTTTTTTTCAAGGCATCCTGGCACTCTGTTGGCGCTAATTTCCTGTTTCCGCCAAAATGAGCAGTGTGAATTACAACATCAATCTTGTTCTTGGCAAAGAAATCTCTGACAGCATTCTCGTCAAGAAGTTCAAGCTCCCCGTGCTTAGGGGCAAGGGTTTTGTATTTTTTATTCTTTGATAGGTGCTCAACCAAGTTCTTCCCAATAAATCCTGTTCCTCCTGTTATTAGTATACTTTTCATTTTTTTTACTTTCTTTAGCTTTCCTGTCTTTTTAATCAATAGGCTTGATTATCATTTCTTTATTAAATTCATTCCTGTCTAAGAAAGGATACATATCTTCCAGAGGCTTGGAGACCATGCTTCCAT
>CAYGYA010000026.1:0-12392 GCA_964354085.1 uncultured Methanosarcinales archaeon | reverse complement strand
AAATTCGTTTCTTCACTTAGCAATAAAAATGCAAAATACATAGGTTTTTATATTATTGGTTAAGTTCTTGTGTGCCATGGGTTATGAATTAGTGGTGAGTGAGAAGCCTAGCGCAGCTAAAAGGATAGCTGAAGCTCTCGCTGACAAAAAGCCTAAAAAACAGAGCTTAAACAAGATTCCTTATTATGAATTGGAGCATAAGAAAAAAGAAATTGTGGTTGCCTGCGCAGTTGGCCATCTTTATACTGTGGCTGAAAAGAAGAAATCTTTTACCTATCCTAGCTTTGATTTGCAATGGAGTCCTAGCAGTGATGTGAATAAAAAAGCTGATTTTTCAAGGAAATATCTTGAAGTTATTAAGAAGCTTTCAAAAAAAGCAAGCTCTTTCACAGTTGCGTGTGATTATGATATTGAGGGGGAGGTTATTGGGCTTAACTGCATAAGGTTTGCCTGCAACCAGAAGGATGCTAGAAGAATGAAGTTCTCAACTTTAACAAAAGATGACTTGGTTGAGGCTTATAATCATGCAGACCCTCATATTGATTGGGGCTTGGCTAATGCAGGAGAAGCAAGGCATTTCCTTGACTGGATGTACGGCATCAATATTTCCAGGGCACTTACTCTTGCTGTCAAGAGCACTGGCGCTTTCAAGATTCTGAGCAGCGGAAGAGTACAGGGGCCTGCATTAAAGATATTGTATGATAGGGAAAAAGAGATTGCTGCTTTCAAGTCAGAGCCTTACTGGCAAATATTCCTGGAAATAGAAAAAGAAGGCAAGAACATAGGAGCTTTTCATGTAAAAGACAAATTTGATAATCAAAATGAGGCAAAGCAAAAATTCAATGCTGTCCTATGGAAGCCTGCTCTTGTCAAGGACTTGGAAAAAAACGATGTTCAGCAGTTTGCTCCCAACCCTTTTGATCTAGGCTCATTGCAGGCAGAGGCTTACAAGCTTTTCAGCATTAATCCTAAAGAAACCCTTAGCCTTGCCCAGAACTTGTACCTTGCAGGATTAATCTCTTACCCAAGAACCAGCTCACAAAAACTGCCTGCAAAGATTAACTACAAGAAAATCCTTAGCGGGCTGGCAAGCAATAATGAATATTCAGACAAGGCTAATAAGCTGCTTGGCTTTTCAAAACTTCAGCCAAACGAGGGTAAGAAAGAAGATCCTGCTCATCCTGCTATTTATCCAACAGGCTTAAGGCCTGAAAAACTGACTGAAAGAGAAAATAAGATTTATGACTTAGTGGTTAAGAGATTCTTTGCAACATTTGGAGCTCCTGCAATCAGGGAATCGTTGCTCTTAAGGATTGATATTGGCGGGGAGATGTTCATTGCAAAAGGTATGAGGACCAAGGAGAGAAACTGGTTTGACTTTTATGAGCCTTATGTGAAGTTTAAGGAAGAGGAATGGCCTTCTTTTACTAGAGGAGAAAAGCTTGATATTAAGAAACTTGACTTGCTGCAGAAAGAAACCCAGCCGCCAAAAAGATACACACAAGCAAGCCTGGTTACTGAGCTTGAGAAAAGAGGACTAGGAACCAAGGCAACAAGGGCTGATATTATTGATTCTCTTTACCAGAGAAATTATGTTGCAGACCAGGCAGTAAGAGTAACTGATATTGGCATGAGAATAATTGAGACTCTGCAAAAATACTGCCCAGACATTATTGATGAGCAGCTCACCAAGCACTTTGAAGAGGAAATGGACAAGATAATGAGCAAGGAATTAAAAAAAGAAGAAATCCTTGATGAAGCAAAGAAAATACTGACCAAGCTCCTAAAGAATTTCAAGGAGAATGAGAAAAAAATAGGTGAGGAACTGAAAACAGCTTATCAAGACACAATACAGAAAGAGAATTATATTGCGAAATGCCCGAAATGCGGCGGCAACCTCCAGATGAAATTCTCAAGAAAAACCAGGATGAGATTCATAGCCTGCAATAACTATCCGACTTGCGAAACTACCTTTGCTATTCCCCAAAGCGGAAGCATAAAAGGCACTGAAAAGAAATGCTCTCACTGCGGCCAGCCAATAGTAATGGTTTACATGAGGAAGAAAAAGCCCCAGGAAGTATGCCTTAACAAGGAATGCCCTGGAAAAAAACAGGAAACAAACCATCCTGACATCAAGAAAGAGAATGGAATAGAGACTATTAATAAGATATGCCCGAAATGCGGCAAGCCACTCGTTCTCAGAAGGTCCATCTACGGCCAATTCATAGGATGCACAGGCTATCCAAAGTGCAGGCACACTGAGAAGCTAACGAATAATAATAATATCATTACCCCGCCTCCTTCTGAAAGTTAAAAAGGTTTATAAACCCTTTAGAATTCTCAAATAAAAGCTACCTATTTTACAGAATGGGATCGCAGGAGCTAAACTGCTCTGTGACATTAAGCTGTGGGGTAGCTTGGTTCATCCTCTGTGGTTTGGGCGCAAAAAAGTTTGGTCTTTTTTGCAGAAAAAGCCACGTGACCCCGGTTCGAAAGAGATTTTTGCAAAAAATCTCGTAAAAAGCGTTTAAGGAGGATATTCACTTCGTGAAATCCTCCGAAACTTACGAAAGGCAAAAACTCGCGAAAGTCCGGGCAGCCCCATATTATTTAAGTAAGATTTATAAATAACCAATTAATCCAAAGCTTCACTAATATTTAGAGGTTTATACCATGGTTAAGAAGACTGCTTATGGCTCTGTAAAGAGGCTCGGTGCAAGATACGGTAGGACTGTTAAGTTCAAGCTTGGCAAGATTGAGGCTGAGCAGAGGAAAAAGCACAAATGCCCTTATTGCAACTATGCTAAGGTTAGGCGAAAAGAACTTGGCATCTGGCATTGTAGTAAGTGCGGAGCTACTTTCACTAGCAAGGCTTATACTGTTGGAAAACTAGGCCCTATAATCAAGCCTGTTGAGGAGGAAATAAGCCCTATTATTGAAGAGGCCGAGGAACAGCCCAGGCAGGAAATAAAAGAGGATTAGGAATAAGGGTGTTAATCATGAGCGAGTACAAATGCTTTTTTTGCAATAAGACAATATCTGCTGACAATATCAAGCGAAGAGTGAGATGCATTTATTGCGGCTCAAAGATTGTTTTCAAATCAAGAAGCACTAATACCAAGGTCAAGGCAAGATAAGCTGCTGATAATCTGCTGGTTCAAAATGAAGCTTAGCGCTGAAATAACAGTCACAGAGGATGTTCATAATATTCAGAAATTGTTTGAGGCTGAAGAAAAGGCTTTTGACAACCAGAGAGCTAGTTATGAGCTTAAAAAAAACAAGGACGCTCTTGTTTTTAAGATAACGGCAGAGGACAGCACTGCACTTAAGGCTGTGCTTAACTCCATAACAAAGCTGCTCACTGTATACGAGAAAACTAAGAATGTTGTCAAAGCATCACGAGGCGAAGAAAATGAATAAGGATGTGCAGAACAAGATTAACCAGCTGTCCATGATGGAGCAGAACCTGCAGAATTTCGCCTTGCAAAAGCAACAATTCCAAGCCCAGCTATTAGAGATTGAATCTGCTGAAAAAGAAATAAAGGATTCTAAGGAGACATTTAAGATCATAGGCAGCATAATGGTTGCCAGCGATAAGGAAAAGCTTCAGAAAGAGCTTGCTGAGAAAAGTGAGATCCTTAACCTGAGAATTGAGTCTTTTGAAAAGCAGGAAGCCAAGATAAGGGAAAAAGCAGAGGCTATGCAAAAGGAAGTTCTTGAAGAGATGAATAAAACAGAGAAAGAGTGATTAAAAATGGTCAAAGTAAAAGATGTCATGGAAACTGTCAGTGAGATAATGGAAGACCCGAGCCTTCCAAGAAACATTAAGACTAATCTGGAATGCATAATGAATGTCCTAAAGGATGCAAAGCCTAAAGACATAAAGCTCAAAGCAGACAAGTGCATACATGACCTTGACGACATCTCAAGCGATGTCAACCTCCAGCCTTTTGTAAGGACTCAGCTCTGGAGCGTTGTGAGCATGCTAGAAGCATTAGAATAAAAGAATAATTTTTCTAAGCTAATATTTAGCTTTCTGTTTTTTATTTAATCTTAGAAGCCTTCTTCCTGACAACAACCTGCCTCTTGTTAAAGATAGAGTTTGGGATTATTATCTCCTCATCAGAAGAAGTCTTAATCCTGGTTTCTAAGAACCCGAGAGAAGTTATCTTGCCAGCCACTTCCTTGATCTGGATCTCGTCCCCTTCTGAAAAAAGTTTTCTCATCTTAATCCTCAAACCTGTGAAAAAATTAGGGAAGAAATCCCTGACTGACAAGGCAAATGAGACCAAGACTACAAGAGCAATTATTCCCGCTATTATTGTAAGAATAGCTGTGGTCAGTCCTAGCCTGTTAAGGGACATTATGACAGCAATAACATAAATGACATAGGATACTATGTTGCTTATGAATTTTTCAATGGGAAACTTAAAACCCCTGGCTTTGATGTGCTTATCAAGCCTCACCTCATTAAGAACCCTCTTTATAATCAAGCCTGCCAGCTTGCCAATAATTAATCCTATAAGCAAGATTAATATTGCTATGACTATTCTTGACAGTTGAGGGCTGACTGTATTGCTTACTCCGTTCACAACTCCGAGTGATTGATTAACAACATCTGCCATAGGAAAAGGTTATGAGGAGAGATTTATAAAGGTTTTTAGAGAATTAATCCAAACTCCTCAAATAATCCTTCTTGAGTTTAAAGCCATTTTTTCTGGCAAGCTTATCTATTGCCTTGTCAAACCTGCTACCGTACTGCGCAGCTCTCTTGCCTCGCCAGGCAATATCTTTTGGCAATCTTAATTCCTCTGCAATCTCCCTGAGGATAAGCTTCGAAGCAGTGCTGTTTATCTTGTGCTTTGCAGGCACGCGCATGGCAGTTGCTATTAATTGCTCATCCAAAAAAGGTGTGAGCAAATTCACCTTTGTAGCTGAGGAAACAGCAGCATCCCTTAACAAGTCTCTTTCGTACATGTTGAGTAATCCTTGCCAGCACTCTGCTTGCTTGTCTTCTGCTAGCTTGTGCCTTTGGTAGCCTGCAAATATTTCTTCTGAGCCAAGGCCTGAAAAAAAGTATTTTATACCATCTTTTTTCGCCATTTCAATGCATCCAAGAACAACACCGCCAACGCCAACATTAACAACATTATTGAGCTCTGGTCCAAGTATATGAACTGTTTTTTTAATTAGCTCCTCTGCTTGTTTCAAATCAACAATTCTCGTCTTTATTTTCAAGCCTAGTTCCTGAGCAGCGACTGTTGCGCTCATGATGTCTTCTGGCTCTTTTGAATTATCATCCTGAAATCCAAGAGTATAACAGGTAAAATCCTTGCCAGCTCTCTTTGCAAGCAAAGCTATTAATGAGCTGTCAATTCCGCCAGAGAAAAGAACTCCAAATGGCTCATCAGGCAATCTTTCCTTCACAGCTCTCAGAAGCTCATTAGTGAGCGCTGTTTTTGCTTTTTCCTTATCCTGCAAATCTTCAGTTATGGAGTTCTTGATGGATAATATCTTTTTCTCCCATTCAGGCTTGCTAATAAGCATCTTGTTTCTTAAATAAAACTCGGTAAACATAATATGAAGTACTTTTCATTAGTTTATTAAGGTTGTTGTTAAATTTTAATCTCATGGTCTTATGGAAAGTTTTAAAAATGCCCAAAGAAAACCATGTTTTTATCATAATCATAGGGAGGAGTTGAGATGGCAGACAAGAAAAACAATAAGAATAATAAAAAGCCAGCTGATGAGGTAAAGGATGATCTTAAGTCAGCAAGCAAGGAAGAGCAGGCAGGCTTTCACAAAGGAGCATTAAGCACCCTGGCAAAGGAGAGGCAGGAGCTAGCCAGGATATTGCAGATTGTAGAGCAGCTCATGCAATTGCACCTTTCTGCGCTGAAAGATCTTGGAGTTGACCTGGAGAAAGAAGCCCAGGAAGCAATGCAGCCTCAGCAAATTAAGAAGCCAGGCAAGCCAATAGAGGACATGCTTTGAGCAGAACAATTATTTTTTCTTCTTTTTTTAACTTATTTTTCTTTTTATTTTAATTATTTCTCTATCTATTCAGAACCTTTAATCTTCTCTCCTTAGAAACCAGGCTTCTTACATTTCCTTTTTTTATTTGCGCACAGCCTATGTAATCCTTGCCAAACTTGATTATGAAGAACCCTTCTTCATTGCTAATTTTCTTCTGCTCTTGCTCGCTCAACTCAAAATCCTCTCCCTTGACCCAATGTTCAAGGTGCTCTTCATCAATTGTCAGCACGTGCTTGCTTGCATGAGGCCCAATCAACTGGCTTCCTTCCATGCTCAGCCTTATTCCATTAATTTCAATTTTTCCAATGTAAAGCCCTGCAGCATCAATCCTTAGCTCTTTGTCCTCATCTCGGGAGATTTTTGATATGTCTGGCGTTATCAAGAATAGCTTTTGCTCCTTATTTGTTAAAAGTGAGCCTTCCATGGTGCCTGAGAATCCGTACAATTCTTTCAGGTCATCAATTATTTTCTTTTTCTCTCTTGTGTTAAGAACAGTTAGTTTTTGCATTTTACAATTATATGCCCCAGACAGGATTGTCTTTTCTCATTATCTCTGCAATCTCTTTCATGACCTGAACTTCTGACTCTGTAAGATATTTTTTCAGCTTTTTTAGCTTCCTGAAATCTTCTTCTGGTATTGCGCTGTAAAGAATCTCGCTGCCATTTATCTGCCTGCCGCACATGACATCAGGGAGGCTGACAGCCACTTCCTTGCCTTGATCTGCTCTGTTCAGGTTTTCTCCTTCTGACTGTATTGCCTTGACATTGGTCAGTGTTCTGCCTGTTTTCATTAGAGGAATCCCTACCTTCAATACTCCTATTTGCACATGCACTCCTACAATTGCAGGGTTGCTCTGCCTAAAAATGCAGGTTGGAAGTATCTCGAGCTTGCAAGGCCTTACTAGGTCTTCTAGTTGTTCTGCTTCAAGAGATTTTTTCTTTTCTTCTATCCATGAAGTATAATCATCAAGCAGCTTATAGATTATGTCACCTGTTATTATCTTTACCTTATTAATTACTTCAACATTCTTCCCAATCTCAACATTAAAGCCGATTATAACACTAAGAAGAGGCTCTGCTTCATAGTTGCTCTCAGCATCTGCAACATCTTTCTTGGTTATTGCTCCAAGGCTTGCTTTTCTTATCTTTAAGCCTTTTTCTCCGAATAATTTAACAACAGCTTCCAGGCTTCCAAGGCTGTCTGCTTTTATTATAATTCCTTGTTTGCCAGTGTCAAGCAATACTTCTTCTACCTCTTGCTGGACTTTTTCTTTGGCTATGTTAATGCTTTCCTCGTCATGGGCACAGCTTACCAAGGGCATGCCTGCTACTGCTTCTTCTAAGCCATGAGCGCTAATCCTTACACCTGTTGCTGCTACTGCATTCTTTATGTTAATGAACTGGGATTTCTTGTCCCTCATCTCCTGCAATGGAGCAGGCTGGAGCAAAGCCCTGACTTTTGTCACAATAGGCTCAAGCACTCCTCCAATAACAATAGTATCATTAACCTTTAAGGTCCCATCATAGATTATCACATCAACAGCTTTTCCCAAGCCTTCAACATCCTTTACTTCAAGAATTGTTCCTTTTGCATTTCCGCTCACATTAATCTTAAGGTTCTCTTCCATGAATTTCTGGGCAAGCCCGGTAAGAACCATTAATAGCTCTGCAAGCCCAAGCCTTGTTTTTGCGCTGCAAGGAACAATAGCTACTTGCTTGGTATAATCATCTACTTTGTCAAAGCGCTCAGCATTCATCTGAAACCTGTCATAAAGCTGACCTATAATCTTGTAAAGCCTCTCATCAACCATCTCATTAGTGTTTTCTGACTGCTGCTTAAAATCAACTAATACGCAAGAATCTTTCTGAGCATAGCCAGGAACTAAATCAACTTTGTTAGCAGCAATAATAAAGGGAGTCTTGCTGTTTCTCAGGATTTCAATTGCCTCAATTGTCTGAGGCTTGAAGCCTTCATTAATATCCACGACAAGAATTGCTATATCTGCAAGCGCTCCTCCTCTTCTTCTAAGGCTTGTGAAAGCAGCATGACCAGGAGTGTCAATAAAAAGAAGCCCGGGAATTGTGAACTTCATCTTTAACTGACCAAGAAGAGGACCGCACTTGTTTTCAATAACATCAAGAGGCACAATGCTCGCCCCAATAGCCTGGGTTATTGCACCAGCTTCCTTGTCAACAATATTGGATTCGCGTATAGCATCAAGTATTGAAGACTTACCATGGTCCACATGCCCAAGAACTGACACAATCGGGCTCCTGATGTTATTTTCGGTTTTCATTAGAATAAAGAAGAGAGCATTATTTTTAAAACTTCTGCTACAAATGCTATAGACATGCTATAGAAAAGAAATTAGTGTTTTTTCATAAAAATTTATATATCTCAACGAATAATCCTGTCTAGGAATGAAGCCAATTGTTTTAACTAGCGCAGGGGTAATTATATCTTTTTTATTACTCTTACTATTAGCCTCTTGCCAGCCTTCTCAGCCAACACAACCTGTTGTTTATCCTAGTGTTTGCGGCGATGGAGTTTGCAGTGCTAATGAGCTCGGTGCGTGTGATATTGATTGTGACATTAATATCCAGGCTCAGCTAGAGCCTGTTATTCAGACGCCAGAAAATGTGTTGGCAGAGCTTAGGAGTAGGGCTAGAAATTATACTCCTGAAGGATCTGCTCCCGGGGATGACCTGAGCCAGCCAAACCCTGTGGCTACAGAGGACAACAGAATTAATATAGAGTCTTTCACAACTTATCTTCCTGAAAAAGGCTTCAGAGTAGCTTCAAGGTATAATCTTCTTAGTATTGGAGAAAACATCAGTAAGATTATGGGAGTCCTAAACCAGGCTCAGCTAAGAGAAATCCTGAGAGGAGGAAGCCTGAGGAGTAACACCATGGCTTTTGGCCCAAGAGCAGCTATGTACCAGCAATCCCTGAAACTAAGAGCAGGCAAAGTAGTTTTTGGGCTTGATGAGAACGAAGAATTCACAACCACTTATTTGTTATTTAACGAGGGAGAACCAATCTTTGATTATGTTCTTGAGCTGAATGGAGGGATATTCAAGTTCTTTGAAGGAGAGCAGATTCATTTCCTAGGGCATGATTATGTTATTGAGGAAGTGACTAACACAACCATGCAACTCGTTGGAGTAACAACTCCTGACACCATAATATTAAGGAACCAGCGAGGAGTATTTGTTAATGACAAAACCATAAGCGAGGATGTTCTTAATGTTACTTTTAAACAGGATTATCTGAGAGTAATCATTAATGCTCCTGATGAGCTAAAGATTCTGCCAGGCACAAGCTTAAGGAATTATCTCCTAAACCCAAGTATTTTACTGACTAACAGGCTTGACCTGGAGTACGAAGGCTTGACAGATGCTCCGACTTATAATATCAGGCTCCGCAAGTCAAATGATAAATACAAACTGATCTTTACCACTAACAAGAACCTGACTTACACAGTTCCACTGGCTAATCTTAATCCATTTAAGACAGGAGATGATGAAAACAACTTTGTATTTAAGGAAGGAAAGAACAATTCTGATTATATTATTAAGGACAACGATTGGTTTGTTGTAACCAATAACAGAAGATACAATGGCTTGACTAACATATTAAGACTGTTAAGTATTGATGAGAAAAACCATCTCATAACCTTCCAGGACCCTGCTCTTGAAAAGTTCCTGATATATTTCAAAGGAACGCCAGGAGTTAATGCAACAGGAGAACTAATAATTGACAGGGTAGTGCACAAAGTATATGTTGGAAAAAATGATGATATAGCATTAGACCTTGACGGTAATGGAAGGATTAGCAGGGATATTGCGCCAATAGTAACTGCTGGCAACGGGATAATAATGATTAATAATGCAACAGCTGACATGATTAGCATTTCCTTGATAACACCCAGAGAGATGAGGGAGAACAGTAAATCAGACCTCAAGGTTAACATTACCATAAATGAAGATGGTGTAATCATAGATAAGAAAAGCCTTGAGCTGGTGCAAGACCCTGAGACTAATGTGCTTATAGGCATGACTGATTATGGAACCTTGTTTTTCTTGGAAAAGAATGTTAATGAGCGCATGCAATTAGGAGATGACTTGATAATCAACTATCCAATAGCCCAGAGATTTGCAGATGTTATTCTAAAAGTATATGAATAAGTGAAACAAGCAAAAACACAAAACAAAAGTGAAAAAGCATGGCAAAGAAAAGGTTCATAAATAACATCCTGATAGCTATCAAGGGCATTGCTCACGGATTTTCCAGGGAGAGAAACATTAAGATTCAGATGATAATGGGCTGGCTGGTAATCCTTTTCTCAATCATCTTAAAAATTCCTAGAAATGACTTAATATTAATAGTTCTCGTATCATTTCTTGTGCTAGTTTTGGAATTAATCAACACTTCATTTGAAAAGCTCATTGATTTCCTGCACCCAGACAGGCATGATGAGATAAGAAAGATAAAAGATATGATGGCGGGAGCAGTGCTGCTCATAGTGGTGCTTGCAGTTATTGTCGGTATACTCGTGCTTTACAGGCCAGCGCTGTCGCTATTGAAAGTTTTCTAAGAATAAATCAGAAACAATCAAATGTCTTACTCTAGCCAATAGCCCTTCTCACATCAATAACTTCTACAGACTGGACGCCTTCTATCTCAGAGATTTCTTTTTCCAAAGATTCTGGGCTGCCTTTTGCTTCATCCATTACAAAGATTATTTTCAATGCATTGAGGCCAAAAGCTATGGGCTCTATCTCTTTTTTCCTGTCACCCTCACCAGCAAAGGCATTTATTTTGTCCTCTATCTGAGGGCTTATCTTGTCAAGGTCTATGTCAGGGCTTTCAGGCATTATTTTCAGGGTTACTATTGCTTTTGCCATTAGAATTACCTTCTTTAACTTCAGAATTATCAGTTAGGCCCTTCAAACCCGCAACCAGGGCACTTATACTTGGTCACTATCTTCCTGCACTTTGAGCACCTGATTATAGCGTACTTGCCGCAGTTAGGGCATGAAAAATTGACAGCTCCAATATCATTCACAATGCTGGTGTTGCAAGAGACGCACTTAGCTCCTCTTACAGCATTCTTGCTAGGTTCAAGCATTTGCTCTGTCACCTTAACATCATCTGCTTCCTTAAGTTCTTCTTTCTTTTTAACCATGATGCTCAGAATTAGAGGGTGGTTTATAAATTTTACTGTCAGATATTGCTCTCCTTTAACCTATTATTTCACTATCTTCTGCTCTTCCTTGGTCTTAAACAAGAGCCAGTTATTAGGCCCTGCCTTGTCAAACTTCAGAATGGTATATCTGCCTTTAAGTTTTTTGCCATGGAGCACAAAAACCATTTTGTTGTCTTTCCTTGCTTCCACGTCATAGGTTCCTTTATCCCAGATTTCAACCTTGCCAGCTCCGTAGTTGCCTTCATTAATTGTTCCCTGAAAAGAAGAATATGATAAGTCATGGTCTTCAGTCATTATAGCCAATCTTTTCACATCAGGCTCAGTGCTCGGCTCCTTTGGAATTGCCCAGCTCTTAAGAACTCCATCCACCTCTAGGCGAAAATCATAGTGGAGATGAGTTGCATTGTGTTTCTGGACAACGAAGATTTGCATTTTGGATTTTAGATAATAAGGGCAGGCTTTTATTGTTTGTCTTTTTTAGAAAAGTATCCTCGCCCCCGGACTTTCTCATAGCTTCTTGCGCCGCAATAATAATGAGTTTGAAACAACACTCACTGAGCTTAATGCCATCGCCCCTCCTGCTAGTATTGGCGAGAGCATCCAGCCTGTCCAATAGTAGAACACTCCTGCAGCAATTGGTATTCCTATAATATTGTAGATTAATGCCCAGAACATGTTCTGCTTTATTTTGCTCATTGTCATCTTGGAAAGCTTTATTGCTCTTGGCACGTCGAGAAGGTCGTTTCTCATCAGCACAATGTTGCCTGATTCCATAGCCACATCAGTGCCTGAGCCCATTGCTATGCCGATGTCTGCCTGGGCAAGAGCTGGCGCATCATTGATACCGTCACCCACCATGGCAACTTTTGCCTTGACTCTGCCTTGCCCTTCGTCATTTCCTTCCTGCAGCTTCTTCACATAATTAGCCTTGTCCTGCGGCAATACTTCTGCAAACACATTAGTAATGCCTGCTTTTTTTGCAATTGCTTTTGCAGTCCGCTCATTGTCTCCTGTAATCATGTAAACTTCAAGCCCTAGCTTTTGTAGCTGAATAACAGCTTCCTTTGAGGTATCTTTTATCTCGTCTGCAACAGCGATGATTCCAATAACTTTTTCTCCTGATGCAAGCATCATCGCAGTCTTGCC
>CAYGYA010000025.1:0-4343 GCA_964354085.1 uncultured Methanosarcinales archaeon | reverse complement strand
GCTCACAGTAAGCCTTCCAAGCAAGTGGGCAAAGGAGCATAACCTGAAGAAAGGGGATGAACTAGATCTAGTTGAAAATGGGAAAGATTTGATTCTGACTACAGGTTCATCTCACAATGTCAATCAAATCCAAATAAACTTGTCAGAACTTGGTGCAATGATTCATAGAGTAATCGGAGCTACTTATAAAGCAGGCTATGATCATATCTTTATTAAATATGCGAATGCTGATGAATTAAAAACGATAATCTCTGAAGTAGAACGAGCATGCCCAAATTTTGATATAAATCATAAACTGAATAATGTAGTTGAATTAAAGTCACTGGCTCATCTGGACGAGGGTGAATTTAAGATTATTTTTAGGAAAATAACTTTCTTAATTATTGATATTGCAGATGAATTGTGTAAAAATTATAAAGAGAAAAAACCAGCCTCAAGTAATGAAATCCTGGTTATGAAGGATCGATTAATTGATAAATACTCGAATTTTTGTAGAAGACTTCTTAACAAGGACACGCAAACAGATTTTCATAGAGCAAAATGTGTTTATTCGATATTGGAGGATTTGGAAATAGTTGGGGATTACTATAAAGATTTGTGTAAATTAATCATTAAATATGATTCGTACCCCTCTGAATCCTTGATAAATCTATTATCTGACATCAATTTGTTTGTCGAGTCAGTTAGTGAAGTTCTTTTTAACCCTGGAAATGCCTCTATTAGGCAATTTAATGACTGTTATGCCAAACTTCAGATAATCTTTGATAAGAGTTTTAATTATAAGTCTAAACTTGATATAGAATCTTATTTTTTATTAAAATACTTGTTTCAAACTATTTTTGATATTAAGAGTGCGCTATTTTCAGAAGTAGTCGATAGAATAAAATAATGAGATGTTGGCAGGTGCAAACTTGAAAGGGAAATTAACTCTTTTATGTGGACCGAGTGGTGTTGGTAAGACCACTTTTATGAGAGGTAGTAATCGCTCCTATAGAATTATCGATATTCATTCTAGGCGCATCAGAGATTATGAGCTTGTCGATTTATATGGGAGAAAAGTAACTAGGGAGGATATTGAAAAACAAATTGATGAAAAGGGGGAGTTCGATAGCAAATATGGCATTTTCTTATCTAAAAACTGCTTTCAGCAAAGGATAAATGATAAAAATAAATTCTTTGTTTGGTATAAAACAGGTGATAATAGACGTTATGGATTTGGAATTGAGCTAAAAGATGCTTTAAACAGAGGAGAAGATTGTGTTGAACAGATCGTAGAATACGATGCTATTAATGTGATTTTGAAAGCTTTTAAGGGTTATGATGTTAAAAAGATATTGATTCTTGAAAGTTTATCCAACATCAAGCGAAGACTTCAGAAACGAGATTCTGCTGATTTTAAAAAACGTTTTAGTATAGCTTTGAAATTATTGCCATTATATGCGAAAAATCAGGATTTGTTCGATGAAGTTATCAAACCTAAAATGTTCTCTGATAACTTAGGCAATTATCACGTTTCAAATAAAAGTTAACATCAAGCAGCCTTCTCTTCTTTCTTCTCTGCTGCTCCTTCAGCTTTCTCCTCAATCAAAGGTTTCTCTCCCTGCTTCAGAGTCTTCAGGTTTATCTGCGCTGTCTTGGAATAAACAGTATTCCCAGCCACCGTCTTTCTTATTTTCCTTCCGCGAACATTCTTCCTTATGCCTACTCCGCTAACTATAAGGACTTTCTTCCTTGCACTGCCCCTGACATCTCTTCTCATTGGAAAGCCGCAGTAATCACTTCCTCCGGTTATCTCAAACTCATAGCCAGGAAAGCCTATTGCTTCGCCAGAAATCTTTTCTCCAATCTTCTTCTTGAGCAAGGCTTGTGCATGGTCTCCAGAAACAACTTTCTGCACTGTCTTGCCTGTCTTTGGGTCCCCGATATTTACTTTAAACTCCATTTTTTACCCTCCGAACAATCACTCAAACGGTGTGCTCAGTCAAGGCTATGGAAAAGGCAAGGCTTTTTAAAGGTTTTGTAATTCTTCCATACCATGAGCTTCCAATCAATCAAGAGAATAGAGAAAGCCCAGACTTACCTAGACATAGCCATAAGAAAGGGCATTAAGAGCAGGAGCAGCAGCCACCGAATGCCTGACATGAAGAAAACAAAGCAGCTTAACATGCAGGTTATAGGCATTATCAATGATGTTCTCTCTTCTAAGCTTGATGAGATTGTCAAAGAATTTCCTGCCCTGGATAATTTTTCAGAGTTCTATGCAGAGCTGCTAAAGATAACCCTTGACCGTGATGAGTTAAAAAAATCACTTGGAAGCATTAATTGGGCAAAGAAGAAGGTGAATGAGCTGGCAAGAGAGCATAAGAGCAAGACAGGATTGGCTGTGAGTTTTGAAAAGCTTGACAAGATTAAGAGCGCATTCATCGGTCGAATAAGTTCTGTCATGAAACAAATAGACAAATACTTAACAATTATTGAGAGTGCGAGGCTTGTACTGGCTGATTATCCTGTGATAAAGACAGACTTGTTCAGTGTGTGCATTGCAGGCTTTCCAAACGTAGGCAAGACAACTTTATTGAGCAAATTAACAGTTAGCAAGCCAGACATCCAGGCTTATGCATTCACCACAACAAGGCTTAACCTTGGCTATGCTGAGATGAGCAGTCAAAAAATCCAGTTCATAGACGTCCCAGGAACACTAGCAAGGCCTGATAAGATGAACAACATAGAGAAACAAGCTTACCTGGCCATAAAGTACGTAGCAGACCTTGTCATCTACATATTTGACCTTTCAGAGTCTTACCCGTTAGAAGACCAGAAAAAGCTCTTGGAAATAATCAAGCAGTTCAAGAAACCAATCATCATTTATCTGTCAAAGACTGATATTCTGGAACAAGATGTAATAGACAAATTCCGTCAGGATTTCCAAGCAATAACAGATATTACTGAGTTAAAAAAAGAGATTAATTCTAAAATAGAATAATAAATACATTTTTCTTATTTGTTCTTGCTAATAACAATCTGGCACTTGCAAGGAACCTTGCTTATGATTCTATTCGCAGCTTCTTTTGCAGCAGGGATGTTGTTCTTGTCAACATTAATCTCAAATATGACCTGGCCTTTTCTTACCTGGGCAGCTAGGCCAATAGGCTTGCCAAATGAATGAGCCATTCCAGTGCTCATACGGTCTGCTCCTGCACCGCTAGCCAGTGGGTTCTCCCTTAGAATATGGTGAGGATACACTCTGAGCTTAAGCATGAAGCCAACCTTTCCAGTCTTCTTCTCAAGAACCCTGTTAGCTGATTTACGAGCAGCTTCAAGAGCATTATGCCTAATCTGCAGCTGAGACATAGAATTAACATCAGCCCTGTACTCGAACTTCTTCTTAAGCTCACCCATATTATACCTGACAACGAGGTTATTAGGACTGGCTCTTACAAAGTTCTTCTTCCTATACTTGCTCTTCCTAGTAAAAGGCCTTTTACAGGTCCTATAACTTACTCCTTTCCTAAGCTTTGCCATGCTTTCACTGGAAAAATAAGAGGTTTATAAAGGTTTCTAAAACTTGTGGTTTTAGAACTAGCAAATAAAATTTGCTAATTTCTGAAAATTACGATTTTCAGGAACAGCAAATCATAGATTTGCTTGTTTCTACAATTTGGTTTTTGTAGAAACTGCAAAACGTAGTTTTGCTTATTGCTGTTTTCCTTAATAAAAATAAACATTTAAAAACTATTAACTCATTCTAACTATTTATTGCCACAGTCGCATACAACAAAATTCGCCTAGCTAGAATTTTGAGTATACGACTGTCCAAAAAAATGAAATTTTTTTGCCACAGTCGCATAACAGAAGCTTTGCTTCTGAATGCTGTCTTTGGGCAAACAAGTTTGCCACAGTCGCATAACTCGGTAGTGCGCCAGCCTTGAGCGGCGAGCAATGAAAATTGCTGAGGTTTCGGCCTCACGTCCGAAACAGCTGGTTCCGTAAGGAATTCTCGGTTCAAATCCGGGCTGTGGCGTACAGCCCTGTAGTCTAGCGGTCAAGGATAGGGGACTCTGGCAACAATTGTTGGAGAAATCCTCTGACCCAGGTTCAAATCCTGGCAGGGCTATTATTTTCTTTTCTAACACTAGACACACTGGACACTCTCGCGTAGCGCTTATAAACAGTAAAAACAATTTTTCTTCAATGAACACTCTTGACAAGGCTAAAGTATTAGGTGACGCTGGCAAGTATGATGTTTGTGGTGGAGAAATCTGTAAGCCTCCGGAATTCACAGGTGGATTGCAGAATTTGCCCGGTATCATTAAGGCTAAGACTCAAAATGGTCATTTCTGCTC
>CAYGYA010000024.1:0-30866 GCA_964354085.1 uncultured Methanosarcinales archaeon | reverse complement strand
AGACCATGCTTCCATCTTCTCTCTTGGTTGATATACAAGTAGGTATTATAAGCTGCTTTTCAGGGGTCATAATTTCGCAAATTACAGGGCCTTCATAGCCTATTGCTTCATCAAGCGCCTGATCCAATTTGCTGTTGTCGGATACTCGCACAAATTTTATTCCATAGGCTTTGGCAATTTTCTTAGCATCAGGAAAAGATACGCCTGACATTGGGCCTTCCCCTATTAATCTGTTATCAAAATACCTTTCCTGGGTGAACCTTATTGATAGGTAGCCATTGTTGTTAAGAATGAATATTTTTAAGGGAAGCTTGTAATGCACAACTGTCTGTAATTCCTGGATATTCTGCTGAAAAGAGCCGTCACCATTGATGCACATTATCCTCTTTTTTCCAAGAGCAGCGCAAAGGCCAATGCTTGCTGGTAAGCTATAGCCCATGGTCGCAAAGCCACCAGATGTTATGTATCTAATTCCTTTCTTGATTATCACTGCTTGCGAGCCTGCGTAAAAAGCAGAGCCAGCATCAGTGACCACTACGTCGCCTGCAGCTAGCTTTCTAGAGAGGCGATCTACAAAATGATAAATGTTTATCTTACCTTTCAGATGCTCATATTCTGGAAGGTTGACAGGATATTTTTCCCTCCAGGAAATGCATTTGTCAAGCCACTCCTTGAATATTAATTTTTTTGATTTTTTACCCTGCGCTGAGAGAGCTGAGTAGAGATTTTTTATAAAATCCTTGGCATCTGCTTCTATGAGCTTGTCAATTTTTATGGTCTTTTTTTTGTGAGAAGACAAGTCTATATCAACTATCACTTTCTTGGCATTTCTTGCAAACTGGTCATATTCATAGCCTATCTCAGCCACTGGTAGGCTGGTGCCAATTGATATGAGCAAATCAGAGTTCTGCATTGCCAAGTTGCCTGCGCGCGTGCCTTTAATTCCAATCCTTCCAACATACTCTGGATGGCTGTTCTCAATTACGTCAATTCCGAGAAAAGTAGTTATTACAGGTATCCTGTGCTTTTCAACAAGTTTGAGCAAATCTGCAGTTGCCCCTGCTATTCTCACCCCCTGGCCTATTAATATTACAGGCCTTGATGAAGACTTGAGCCAGTTGACAACCTCGGCAACATCTTGTTTCTTGAGCATTGGATTTTCTGGCTCATCATCAGATGGCTGAAATGGGCGCAGATTGTCAGCTTCGATTAAAGCACTCTGAACATCTGCAGGGATGTCAAGCCATACTGGCCCAGGCCTTGCCTTGTGCGCAAGATAAAATGCCTTTTCAAGATGATATCTTATATCTTCTGGATCATCTATAAATGCAGTATATTTTGTTATGGACTCAACTATGGGTATAATATTTATTTCCTGCACACCAACCTGCCTTAGGCCAATAACATTCTGCTTGTAAACAGCTTCCCTGCGCTTAGCCTGCCCTGAAATAAAAAGGCATGGTGAAGAATCAAGCCATGCTCCTGCCAGGCCAGTCAATGCATTAGTTGCACCAGGGCCTGTGGTGAAATATCCAACTCCCATATTATTGGTAAGCCTACCATAGGCTTCTATTGCCATGGATATTGCCTGCTCATGGTGCATGCAATAAAAATTAAGCTTTTTGTTGCACACTAGTCCGTCGGTCAGGTTCATTATCCCCCCTCCTGAGAGAAGGAATACATCCTTTATGCCTTTTTCATATATGAATTTGGCAATGTAATCTGCAACTCGCATCTTCATTTTTTTACCCCTAAAAGTTAAGCTATTATTTTTTTAATGTTAGGACAGCCTTCTTAATTCTTTCTATCCCTTCTTTAATATCTGTTATGCTTGCAGCATAGGTCAACCTTACATAGCCTTGGCCATATTTTCCAAAATTGGTTCCTGGAAGAAGAGCAACCTTTGCTTTATCTAATATGAAGTCAGCAAATTCTTCGCTATTCATGCCTGTTCCTGTGATATTTGGGAAAACATAAAATGCGCCTTCATTTTTCAGGCAGGTTATTCCAGGGATTTCATTAAGCCCATTTACAAGAACATCCCTCCTTTGCTTATAGGTGTCAATCATTTTGTAAATTTCTGTCTGGTCTCCCTTAAGTGCAGCTATGCCTGCCCGCTGGATAAATGGCGGTACACATGAGCAAAGAGTCTGGACCAGCAAACCCATCTTCTCTATAACATGTTCAGGCCCAATTGCTATTCCAAGCCTCCAGCCTGTCATTGCAAATGCCTTGCTAAACCCGTTAGCAACAATTACTGTGTGCTTGCATTGGTCATTTGTCGAGGGGCTGTGGAATTTTACATTATCATACATCATCCTTGAATATATTTCATCACTGAAGAGATAAATTTCCTTTTCATGAGCGATTTTGTAAACCTCGTCTATTTCCTTAGGGGTCATTACAGAGCCTGTTGGGTTATTTGGTGAGTTCATGATTATAAGCCTGGTCTTTGGGGTTACTGCTTTTCTAATATCATCAGGGTTCATCCTGAACTTGTTCTTTTCAAGCAGTGGGACTCGTACTGGCGTTACCTGACAAAGCTTTAATACTGAATAATAGGTTGGAAAGCCCGGGTCTGGTACAATTACTTCTTCGCCTGGGTTAACAAGGCACTTCACAGCCAGGTATATAAGTATATTAGCTCCTGGAGTCACGAGAACCTGCTCAATGTTGGGCTTGAAATTTCGGGATGCAAGAGTTACTTCACTTGCAGCAACACGCAAATCAGGCAATCCCATAGAGCTTGTATAATGTGTTTCCCCTTTTTTTAATGAATCATAGGCTGCCTCTACTATGTGTTTCGGTGTGTCAAAGTCAGGGTCACCCAATTCAAAATGAATGATATGCTCACCTTTTTTCTCAAGCTTTTTCACCTTGTCCAGAACCTTGAACATGGGCTGGCCTTCCACTCTATAGGCTGCATCTGAGAGAGATTTTTGTTTCATTTATTCACCCCAGCTCTTTCATATTCCTCTATTTGCTTTATAGATAATTCATATGAATTGATTTTTTCATAATTTTTATACCAGTAGACTGTTAAGGAAATAGCTTCATCCAGTTTTAGCTTTGGCTTCCAGCCAAGCTCCTTCTGAATTTTGGTTATGTCAAGGCTTAATAATTTTGCCTCGTGCTTATGATCTTTGCCTTTTACAGAACCGTCAATCCAGCTTCCAATGCCCCATTTCTTGACAAGCATATCTGCAACCTGCCTGACAGGAACAATAGATTCTGAATTAGGGCCAAAATTCCAGCAATCATCATATTTTTTTTCTTGCCAAAGTTTTTCTGCGAGCATTAGATAGCCTCCTAGTGGCTCAAGCACGTGCTGCCAAGGCCTTGTTGCATCAGGATTTCTTATTAGGATTGGCTTTTTCTGCTGCAGTGCTTTTATGCAATCAGGTATGAGCCTGTCCTGGGACCAGTCTCCTCCGCCAATAACATTACCTGCTCTTACACTTGCAACAACCTTTGATTGCAATTTGAAAAACGCATCCCTGTAAGAGCTTACCACTAGCTCAGAGCATGCTTTGCTGCAGCTGTAAGGATCAACTCCGCCCAGCTCATCTCCTTCTTTGTAGCCGCAAGTTAAATTCTTGTTCCTGTAGCATTTGTCAGATGTTATCATCACGCCAATGCGCACAGAGTCAGACAGGCGTATGCATTCAAGCACATTGACTGTCCCCATAATATTGGTCTGCAAAGTCCTTACTGGGTCATCATATGAGAGCCTCACCAATGGTTGTGCAGCCAGGTGAAACACTATCTGTGGCTTGTATTTATCAAAAGCAGATTTTAAGCTCTTGAGATTGCTTATGTCTCCTCTTATATCTATAATCCTTGAGCTCATGCCTGTGTCATTGAACATCTTGTCATTAGGGTATTCTTTTAATGAGTAGCCTATTACTTTTGCTCCTAATTTGTGCAGCCATATGGTGAGCCACGTTCCTTTGAATCCAGTGTGGCCTGTCACTAATACTGTTTTTCCTTTCCAGAAAGTTGTGCTTTCTTCCTTGTTCTTGTTTTTATCAGATTTCATTTTTTCAGCGCAATAAATTTCTTAAAAGTATCTTTTACGTGCTTTAGCATTTCTGGCGTCAGGTTAGGCTGCACTCCTATCCAAAAGCTGTTGTTCATTACCTTGTCTGTGTTTTCCAGCTTGTCAATAGCCCTATACTTGATATCATAATTCTTGAAATATGGTTGCTTGGTTAGGTTTCCTCCAAATAATGGGCGGCTTCCTACTTTGTTCATGTCAAGGAAGTCTACAAGCTCTTTTCTTGAGAATCCTGCATTTTCTTTTACTGTGATTGGATAGCCAAACCATGAAGGGTTTGCTTCCTTTTCTGATTCTGGAAGGATAAGTTTGTCTGAAAAATTCTTTGAAAAGAATGAGTGAAGTTCTTTAAAGTTTTTTTCGCGAGCCTTTTGAAACTCTGGCAACTTTTTTAGCTGAGCAAGGCCTATGGATGCCTGCAAGTCAGTCATCTTCATGTTATAGCCAATGTGAGAATACACATATTTGTGGTCATAGCCCAAAGGCAAGTCCCCGTGCTTTTGCGTAAACCTTTTTCCGCAGGTATTGTCATGTCCGGGCATGCACCAGCAATCCCTTCCCCAATCCCGTATTGAAGCTGCGATTTTTGCAAGCTCACTGTTATTGGTAAAAACAGCGCCACCTTCTCCAGTCGTGATATGATGAGCAGGGTAAAAGCTCAGGGTTGCTATGTCTCCAAATGTCCCAACTTTCTTATTGTCATACTTTGAGCCCAGGGCATCGCAGCAATCCTCTACAAGCCAGAGATTATGCTTTTCACACAATTCCTTGATTTTTTTCAGGTTGAATGGGTTACCCAGGGTGTGTGCCAAGAATATTGCCTTGGTCTTTTTGCTGATTGCTTTCTCAACTTCTTCTGGAATAGCATTATATTTTCCAAGGCTTACATCAACAAGAACAGGGACTGCATTTATCTGTATTATAGGGTTGACTGTTGTTGGGAAGCCTGCAGCCACTCCAATCACTTCATCTCCTGGCTTTATCCTTCTATCCTTTAGCAAATGTGATGCGAGCGATGAAAGGGCTATGAGGTTTGCTGAAGAGCCAGAGTTAGTAAGATGAACATGCTCTACTCCTAAAAACTCTCCTAATTTTGCTGAGAACTCACTTGTGAACCTTCCTTCTGTCCACCAGGCATCAAGAACAGCATCCACTCCATTAGCTAGTTCTTCTGAGTCAAAAAGCTTGCCAGAATTAGGTATAAGGGTTTGCCCTGGAATAAATTGCCTGTTAAATGCAAGCCGATAATACTGTTTTACAAGCTCAAAAATCTTTTTTTTAACATCTTCTTTTTTTAATGAGCCAGCCATCTTTCCTCTCTTCTCTTAATCCCAGACTTTCCAGCAAGGATTGGTTTTCCATATTTCATTAAGCTCTTCAAAGTCTCTCTGGGTGTCCATTGAAATCCAGAACCCATTGTGTACATAGAGAGCTACTTTTTCATCAGCTGCAATCTTTGGAAGAAGATCCTCAAGCATCATCTCTTCTCCTGTGAAATAGGAAAGAGCCTCATTGCTAAATACCATAAATCCGCAATTAACCAGGTCCTGCATCCTGGGCTTTTCCTTAAAAGCAGTAACCCTGCCATCGTGATGCTCAACAATCCCGAACCTGTGATGTGGCCTGAAACCGCTTATGGTTACCAATGCGCCGCTCTTCTTATGGAATTCAAGCAGATTGTCAATGGGAATGTCTGATACCCCGTCCCCATAGGTTACCATGAAATAAGGAGCGCTTTTCAAGAGGTGCTTTATCAGAAAGATTCTCTTGCTTGTAGTTGATTCCTGGCCAGTATCTACCATATGTACAGTCCAGTCCTCTTTATGATTTTGATGTATTGTGACCTCTCCTGTCTGAAGCTTTACAGTAATATTCTTGGTTCTTGGGATGTAATGGACAAAGAAATCCTTTATCATCTCCCCTTTGTAGCCAAGGGGAAGAACAAATTCCTTGAAGCCATAATGGTCATAAATCTTCATTATGTGCCATAGGATAGGGTTGTTTCCTATGAGCGCCATTGGCTTGGGTATGAATTCTGTCTGCTCCTTGAACCTGGTTCCTTTGCCTCCGCAAAGTATGACTATTGGTATAAGGCCGTCTGATTTTTGTGAATTAGAAATCTTGCTTTTTTTAGTTCTTATTATTTTAATCCCCTCCATAACTATTTATAAAAACCCCCAAGCATTAAGATTAAGGATTGTGAGAGGATTGGCTTTTAAAAAGTTTGTGCAAAAACAGCATAAGATTATGCTCAAATTGGGCAAAAGAAATTATGCCTTAAAAATCTTGTATCTCAAGGCCCTGTAAATGCTATAAATACTATATGCCACAAGCTCTAAATGAGGGGGATGGTGGGCGTCAGGAGGATAATTACATGGTATTACTATCTGATTAATCAGTCCCTTCTTGGCAATTATCTCATTAATGCTTGTTATGCCATAATAAGCTCCATTGTCGCACCTGTCAATATTAACCTTTTTCATGAAATGCAAGTCATAAATCCTGAACTCTGAATTGAACTCGTCCAGATTAAGGTCATAAGCCCAGCGAGCAATGGCACTTAAGAAATGATTTCCAGCATATCTCCACATGGGCATTACCTTCTTAACATTTTTATGCTTTAGCCTTGTTCCCATGGTCATAGCAGCTTTTGTCTTGGCATTGTAAGCAATGAGCGCTGGCACTTTTTCAACAGGGTACTGGTCGTCTGAATGAATAACTATAAGCTTATCATACCCGTTATATATGCCGAAGAAAAAAGCAACTTTCTGAGAGCCTCCATAGCCAATATTTTTTATATTGCGGATCAAGTGATGGTTTTTCAGGTTGTGCTTATTAACAAAATTCCTAGCAACTTCCAATGTGCTGTCCTTGCTATGGTTGTCTATCAGAATAACATCAAATTCAAGGTTCAAAGCCTTTAGCTTGAGCATGACGCGGCTTATGGTTTTTGCGGCGTTCAGTGCAGGAATAAACACAAGATATCTTTCTTTTGCCATTACTTTATCCCCCATTAATATTATTTTAAGCAAAAAATTTCTTTAGTTTATAATGATTCTTATTTTTTTCCCTGCAGCCAGGCAATAGTCTGTGCTAACCCATCTTCAAAGCTGTAGCTTACCTTGTAGCCAAGGATTTTCTTGGCTTTTGTGCAGTCTGCGCACGCCCTTGCCATCTCCCCTTCTCTTGCAGGAGCGTAGATTGGATTTATATTCTTGCCAAAGCCCTTATTCACTAGCTTCAGAATCGTGTTCACGCTAATTTCTTTTTCAGTGCCAATATTAAATATTTCTCCAAAGCCTTTTTCAGCCTTGCACGCCAGCAAATTAGCTTGAACAACATTCTTTACAAAAACATAATCCCTGGTCTGTTCTCCATCGCCAAAGATGGTTGGCTGCACATTATCAAGCAGCTTTTGGGCAAAGATTGAGATTACTCCTGCATAAGGTGATTTTGGGTCTTGTCTTGGGCCAAAAACATTGAAGTACCTGAGGCAAACTGTTTTTAAGCCATGGTTTTTATAGTATTCCTTGCACAGCTTTTCTCCCTCAAGCTTGTTCTCTGCATAAGGCGACATTGGCATTGGCTCAAGGCTCTCATCCTGAGGAACTTTGTCTGTGCTTCCATAAACAGCGCATGATGATGAAAAAACCACTCGCTTGACATTGTTAAGCTTTGCTGCTTCAAGCACATTCCTTGTTCCTCCAACATTCACTTCGCGGTATTCTTCTGGCTTTCTCACAGACTCAGTAACAGATATTAATGCCGCCAGGTGGAGTACAAAATCAGCTCCTTTGAACTCTTTTTTCAGAAGCTCAAGATTTCTTACATCTCCTTTTACAAACCTGATTTTTTTCAAAGAAGGCTTTATCTTGTCCTCGGTTGTATTATAGAGATTGTCAATGACAACAACCTCTTGGGCTTGCCTGACTAATTCCTCAACAATGTGGCTGCCTATAAAGCCTGCTCCTCCAGTAATAATGTATTTCATATTGCATCACTCTTTTAATTTTCGTATACTCGCATTTATATTATGCCTATTATTTATTTAAGCTCTGCATCTATAATCTTTATGAATTCTTCTTCTGATTTTGCTCCAATAACAACTAAGCCATTGATAATAAATGTGGGTGTGCCAGGAACCCCTATCTCTGCTCCTGCCTTTAGGTCTGCATCAACTTTTTCCTTGTATCTCTGGGTTTCAAAGCAGGTATTAAACCTTTCAGTATCAAGAAGATCAATCTCCTTTGCATATTGCTCAAGATAAGGTGCGCCTAATTGGGTGTTATGAGCAAACAAGTAATCGTGATATTCCCAGAACTTGCCTTGTTCACTAGCGCACTCAGCAGCGAGTGAAGCATTATAAGCATCAGGATGAATACTGGTTAAAGGATAATTCTTGAAGATGTACAGAATCTTGTCACCATACTTCTCAAGCATTGCCTTCATTCTCTGCTCTCCAATCTTGCAATTAGGGCACTCATAATCAGAAAACACATAAATAATAACACTAGCATTTGAATTGCCAATATAAGGGTCATCGCCAATAGGAACCTTGACTCTCTGGCCGGGATTCAAGTCCTTATTAAATAATCCAAACCCCTGGGTGAAAATAACAACTCCGATAAGTATTAGAAAAGCAAAAATAGCTAAGGCCACAATATTCTCAGTGCTCTCAGAAGGTTGTTCCTTCTTCGAGGCTTGAGGCTGCTCTTGAGCAATAGCTTCCTTATGACTGGCAGTTTTCATTTTTATACACAAGAAAAATGCTTTTTTTAAAAAGTTTTGCTAAATTAGTGATTATTAATTATGGTCCTTTTGCGTAATCCCATTATATACCAATGCTGTTATCAGGACTACAACAAAGACTACCATGAAAGCGCTGAGCAGAAGAGTAAGGTTGGCTTCAGGGTCCTCGTTTGCAGTCACAAAGCCAGTGGGAGAGCCAACGCCAAGATTAAGCACAAAATAAGCACTAATCACCGATATGAACATTATGAGCATCCAGATAAAGAAGATGTCCTTCTGAGACCTGTGATGAATCTGCAGCTTATGGTCCCTGAAGAATTTCTTCTCATCCACGATTCTTTCCATAAGCTTAACTTTTAATTTTGGTATTTTTAAATGTTGCTCTTTCATGAAGAAAAATGATTTTACTTTTGCTTATGTACCAAACCTAAACATGTCTAGAAAGCTAAATGTAGAAGATCCTCCTCCAGGCCCTGCCCCGATGTATATTTTCATTGTGAATGCGCAAAGGATTAGTAAAGCTATAAAGACACAAATCGCAATCCATTGTTTGTTATTTTCAGGCACCATTTTCCTGACGGTCCAGGCTATTAAGCATGCAATTATGTAAGCAAGCAGAATATGAGCAAATAACAATAATAGAATGATAAGAGCTGTTATCGGAGTTCCTAGATTGGAGCCCCGAATTATGAAAAAGAATAAAATCGGAGGGGCAATCCCCGCTATTATCAGAAAGAAAAAAGGTAAGGGAGCAAAAAGCACCAGGGATATCAGTAATACTATCTTTTGCAAGTCAAATGAAATAAATTGTTTGAAACCCATTTATTACAAATCTAGTTTGTGAAATTTTTAAGTTTATCGCTTTTGGTAAACTTCAGAATATTTTTTTGCTAGTTTGCAAACGTAATCTTTATAAATAACCCGCCATTTTTAATCGTAAAGCCCGAGTGAATAGCGTTTTTAGGGTTGAAACTTGTATTAACAGGTTTTATCAAGCTATTTCTCTCGGTTAACTTTCAAAAAACAATTTCAAAAAGGTTAAATCATGGCTAACAAAAAACAAAGTTTTTTGGAGCCCCAAAAATCAGGTGATTTTTGATGGCTGACGAAAGAAATACTGGAAAACAGCAGGATTATTCTGCACCAGCAGATGCAGGCAGTGATTTCAAGCACCTAGTCAGGATTATAAACACTGACTTGAAGGGCAACAAGCAGATTCTTTATGCTCTTCCATACATAAAAGGCGTTGGCTTGATGTTTGCTAATGCTATCTGCAGGAAAGCTAAGATTGATATTCACAAGAAAGCAGGCTACTTAACAGAGCAAGAGGTCAAGGCTATCGAGGATGTTCTTACTCATCCTGCAAAGTACAGCATTCCTTTGTGGATGTTTGACAGGAGAAAGGATTATGATACTGGAGCTGATTTGCATGTAATTTCTGGTGCTTTGGAATTTGCCCATGAAATGGACATCAAGAGGATGAAGAAGACTAAATCTTACAAAGGGCTTAGGCATCAGTGGGGCCAGCCAGTAAGAGGGCAAAGAACCAAGTCTAATTTCAGGAGAAACAAAGGAAAGGTTTCTCTTGGTGTTATTAAGAAGAAGATAAAATCAGGAAAGGTGTAAGGTATAATCATAAGGAGTTAATATAAAATGGGACAACAAAAATCTTTGATTTTTGAGTCCCAAATTTAGGTGACAAAATTTGGGAGATCCAAAAAAAACAAGGAGAAAGTATGACAAGCCAAGCCATCCTTGGCAGGCTGACAGGATTGAGGAAGAAAAAGCTCTCTTAGAAGAGTACGGCTTGCAGAGCAAGAAGGAAATCTGGCGAATGAAAAGTATCTTAAAGAGGTTTAAGGACCAGGTTAAGAACCTTGCCAGCAGAATTGATGAGCAGGGAAGGCTTGAGGAAAAACAATTAGTGAGCAGGCTGGTTTCTCTTGGCTTGATGAAGCAGTCTGACCCTCTTGACGTGATTCTGGGGCTTTCTAACAAGGACATTTTTGACAGAAGGCTTCAAACTTTATTGGTCAGAAAGGGTCTTGCAAGGAGCATGAGCCAGGCAAGGCAGTTCATAACTCATAGTCATATTATTGTTGGTAATAAAAAAATAACTTTCCCAAGCTACATGGTTGGCGTGAAGGAAGAAAGCTTGATTGAGTTTGTTCCTACTTCAACTCTTAGCAAGGAAGACCATCCTGAGAGAGTTATAATTGAGACTCCTAAGGAGAAAGCTGAGAAAAAGAAAAAGGAGCAGAAAGAAGAGGCTCCTCTTGTATTCTCAGAAGAGGAAATCACTGCTCTTGAGGAGAAAGGAGCTTTGATTAAAAAAGCAGAAGAAGCTGCTGCAAAAGAGGCTAAAGAGGCTAAGGAAGTCAAACAAGCCAAACCTACAGCTAAGCATGAAAAAAAGGAGAAAGAAAAAAAGCACGAATAAACAGAGCAAAGGTTAACATAACATGATAAAGGATAATATTCGCTGGGGAATCGCGCACATTTACTCGTCTTACAATAACACGATAATTCATATTACTGACATTACTAATACAGAAACCTTGTCTTTTAGCTCAGGAGGCCAGATGGTTAAGTCTCACAGGCTTGAGAGCAGCCCAACAGCAGCCATGATGGCTGCAAAAAAGGCAGCAGAGATAGCTATTGACAAAGGCATTGGCGGTGTTCATATAAAAATCAAGGCGCCTGGCGGACATAACGGCCCAATGACTCCTGGACCAGGAGCTCAGGCAGCTATCAGAGCCTTGTCAAGGATTGGATTAAGGATTGGATTTATCGAGGATGTTACTCCGGTTCCTCACGGCGGGTGCAGGAAAAAAGGAGGAAAAAGAGGAAGGAGAGTATAGGTGAATAAAATGAAAATCAACATTATAACTGATAAAAAAAGCAAGAAATCAGAGGATAAAATTGTTTTTGAGCTCAGCGATGTTGATATTAGTTATGCTAACACCCTGAGAAGACTTTTTATGAACGAAGCGCCTGTCATCGCAATAGAAGACGTGGAGTTCAGGAAAAATGATTCCGGGCTTTATGATGAAATGATTGCTCACAGGCTAGGGCTTATCCCTTTTAAGACAGACTTGAAATCATATAACCTTATGTCTGAGTGCAAGTGCAAAGGAGAAGGCTGCGGCAGGTGCCAGCTTAAGATGACTCTCAAAGCAAAGGGCCCTGGAACTGTTTATTCAGGAGATATCAAGACCAAGGACCCGAAGGTCAAGCCTGTGTTTACAAAAATACCAATTACCAAACTGCTCGAAGGCCAAGAGCTTGAACTAGAAGCTGTTGCAATAATGGGGCTTGGAAAAACTCATGCAAAATGGAGCCCTTGCCTAACTTTTTACAAGGAAAGAGTTGATATCAAGATTGAGAAGCAGCCAGACAACAAGGAAGAGATTGTAGAGCAATGCCCTGTTGACATTTTTGAAATAAAAAATGACAAGCTAGTGCTTGTTGAGGATAATATTAATGATTGCATACTATGCGATGCCTGCGTTGACCTGAGCAGCAAGAAGATAAAAGTTGAGCCCAAGAAAACATATGTAATGACAATTGAGTCATGGGGCCAGCTCGAGCCTAATGAGATTATTGAAGAAGCAATTGATGCTCATGACAAGCAGCTTGATGAGTTTGTTGAGCTGCTCAGCAAAATCAAGTAAGTCCATAAGGCACATTCCTCAACTAATTAATGCGGGGGTGCCGGAGCGGCCAAACGGGCTACCTTGAGGGGGTAGTGGCTTAGTGCCTACGCGTGTTCGAACCACGTCCCCCGCATTTGCGAAGCAAATGTGGGTTCAGAAATTCAGTAGGAATTTCTGTCACCCGCAGTTTATGATTAAACAATGTGATTCAATGTGATTATAAATGAAACAATTACACAAGAACGAACAATTGATGGAATTATTGCAGCTCTTGAAAAAGACAGCAATTGAGAATGATGCTGCTATCTGGAAGAGGGTTGCGTCTGACCTAGAGGCACCTACGCGCAGGCGAAGAGTGGTTAATGTTTACAAGCTCGAAAAATACACAAAAGACAATGAAACTGTTGTTGTGCCTGGAAAAGTGCTTGGCACAGGAGAGCTTAACAAGAAGATAACAGTCGCTGCTTACACTTTTTCAGAGCAGGCTGTTCAGAAGATTAATGCAAAAGGAAAATGCCTAAGTATAAAGGAGCTTGTTGAAAAGAACCCTAAAGGGAACAAAGTAAGGATTATGGGTTGAGAAAAAATGATTATTGATGCTACTAACATGATTGTTGGAAGAATGGCTAGCTTTGCAGCCAAGAAAGCCTTGCTGGGAGAGAAAGTTGATATTATCAACTGCGAAAAAGGGCAAATAACTGGCAGGAAAGAAGATGTGCTTCACAAATACTGGTACAGGGCAAGAGACATGGGAGGGCCAAGAAAAGGACCTTTCATAATAAGACTGCCAGACAGGTTTGTGAGAAGAATTGTCAAGGGAATGCTGCCTATGAACAAGCCAAGAGGAAGAGAAGCTCATAAGAAAGTTATGTGCTACATTGGAGTGCCTGAGCAGTTCAAGGACAAGCCAACTGTAAAAGTGCCTAGAGCAGATGTGAGCAAGCTAAACATGCTAAAGAGAGTTAGTGTTGGAGACATCTGCAAGCACATGGGTGGCAGATGGAACGAATTATAATCATGAATTATGATTAAGGATGATTAATATGGAGCAAAAAACAATCACAACCCACGGAAAAAGGAAAAGAGCAATAGCAAGAGCGGTGTTAAAGCCAGGAAAAGGCATTGTCACAGTCAATGATATTGATATTGATAATTACGAGCCAAAAATATTCCGGCTAAAGATAAAAGAGCCATTGATAATTGCCGGGGATATATCAAACCAGGTTGATATCAGGGTTAATATTATTGGCGGCGGAATAAGCAGCCAGACAGCAGCTGCAAGATTGGCAATAGGAAAGGCACTTGTGGAGTACAGCCCAAGATTAAAGAAGATATTCCTTGAATATGACAGGCAGTTGCTGGTTGCAGACGTCAGAAGAAAAGAATCAGCAAAGCCTAACAGGCACGGACAAGCAAGAGCAAAGCGACAAAAATCTTATAGATAAGATTTTTGGGCATGCCAATCAAAGATTGTCATGCGACAGAAATCCTAAAGATAAAACCAAAAGGTGATGATAAGATGATTATTGCAAAAATCCAGAGATTTTTGAAATACCATAATTTCAGCGAGGTGAAATTATGATTATACCGGTCAGATGTTTTTCATGCAACAAGCCACTAGCCCACTTATGGGAAGAGTTTGTTGAGCGAGTGCAGAAAGGCGAGGACAGGAAAGAAGTCATGGACAAGCTCGGCATTGAAAGGTACTGCTGCAGAGCATTATTCTTAGGCCATGTTGACTTGCTGGATACTGCTGGCAAATTTAAAAAGTTCTGAGATATTCATCTAATACCTAAACCTCTTCTCATACTCCTTATGATTGAACCATTCTAAAATGACGTTCAAAATCATTACATCATTTACTTTTATAGTATAAATCAGCCTCCATCCATTGGGCAAGTCATATTTCCATAGGTTAGTGATCCTATATTTTTGTACGTAAATCTTCGGCCAGAGCTTTTTAGGTATCTTTATGCCGCAGTTTTTACCTGATTTCAAATCTTGTTTCGCTCTTTCAATGAATTTATAGAGCTGCTTGTCCTGAAACTTGCCATTCTTAAGAATCTCAAAATCATCTTCGATTTTGTTATCAGCAAAGGTTACAGTGATTTGTTTTTGAGTCATTTGAACACAAGCCCTTTCTTTTCAAGGCGCTTAATCCCTTCAGGATCCCAAAGCCATATCACGATGCCGTCCTTGTCTATCATTATCTTGCCTGAACTCTCCAGGTAGTCAAGGATGACCAGGAAGGTCTGGTACATCATCTTCTTTGGAAGCTTTTTCCAAAGCTGATATTTGCCATATTCCTGGCTGTACTTGTGTATGGTCTTCTCAACCATCAGGACAGAGCCTAATGTTGGGCTGTGCAAAAGACTTTTTTTCATATTATATACAGTTATATAAGACTGATTATTTAAATCTTTCGACGCAGCTATTCTCTCGGAGAGCTCAACAAATTTTCCAACCATTGACTTAAATGAACAAGCCTTGTTTATAAGCCTCACGCGAACACATGTCCAGTCAAGCACGAAAATCTTTCGGATTTGTCCAGTGGCGTAGCCAGTGGACTCAGAACTTCAGTTCTGTTGTCCAGTGCCTCTGCTTAGCAATAATTATATAAATCCCCTTGGAGTAATAGTTGGTGCTATGGCAAAAGATAAGGAAAAGGCAAAGCCTGAAAGAACAGCTGAGAAGATAGATTTATCTCAAAGTCAAGGTTTTGAGATAACCAAAAATTCATCAAGAGGAATTTTTGATTTCAAGGCTATGGCTGCCAAGTGGCAGAAGAAATGGGCAGAGAAGCAGATATTCAAGGCAGTTGAGGATCCGAAGAAGAAAAAATATTATGTTCTTGAGATGTATCCTTATCCTAGTGCTTCTGGACTCCACATGGGCCATGCAAGGAATTATGTTATTGGCGACGTGTTTGCCCGTTTTAAGAAGATGAATGGGTTTAATGTCCTGCACCCGATGGGCTTTGACAGCTTTGGATTGCCTGCTGAGAATGCTGCTATTACTGCTAAGTCTCATCCTAAGCTCTTTACTGAGAATGCTATTCAGAATTTTATCAGGCAGCAAAAAGCCCTGGGCATTAGTTATGATTGGGACAAGGTTTTATGCTCTCACGACCCTGATTTTTACAAGTGGGACCAGTGGGTTTTCTTAAAAATGTTTGAGAAAGGCTTGGCTTTTAAGAGAGTTGCTAGTGTTAACTGGTGCCCTGAGTGCAAGACAGTACTGGCTAATGAGCAGGTTCATGGTGGAAAGTGCTGGAGGCATGAAGACACTGCTGTTGAAGTTAAGAGCCTTAACCAGTGGTTCTTTAAGATTACTGATTATGCAGAGGAATTATTGAATGATATTGATAAGCTATCTGATTGGCCAGAGGATGTTAAGCAGATGCAAAAGAACTGGATTGGCAAGAGCCACGGAACTCTTATTGATTTTAAGATAAAGGATTCTGACAAAAAGCTTACTGTTTTCACAACAAGGCCTGACACTTTGTTTGGTATTACTTTTCTTGTTTATGCTCCTGAGCACCCTGATGTTGCAGAGCTTGTGAAAGCCACCAAGCATGAGAAGCAAGTCAAGGATTTTATTAACAAGGTTGTGCTTGAGGACAGGCTTCAGCGCACTGCTGAGGACAAGGAAAAAGAAGGCATGTTCATCGGTAGGTATGCTATTCACCCTGTTACAAAACAAGAGATTCCGATTTACATTGCTAATTTTGTATTGTATGAATATGGTACAGGAGCTATTATTGCTGTTCCTGCGCATGACCAGAGAGACTTTGAGTTTGCAAAAAAATATGATATCCCAATAAAAGTTGTTATTAACCCACCAATGTTTGATTTGAATCCTGAGAAGATGAGCATGGCTTACATCTCAGACGGCAACATGATTAATTCTGGGCAATTCAATGGCTCTAATAACAGGGATGCGATTCCTGAGATTAACAAGTTCCTTGAAGAAAAAGGCTATGGCAAGATTACTACGCAGTACAAGTTGAGAGACTGGCTTATTAGCAGGCAGAGATTCTGGGGCTGCCCAATACCTATAGTATATTGTGAGAAGTGCGCAAAAGGAGATGTATTAATATTGCATGGCTGGGATAGCAGTTCAAAATCAGGCTTCAAACCCGAGCTAGTCAAAGATTTGAAAAGCAAAGGCTATAGGCCCCATGCGTTTGACCAGCCAAACACAACTGCTCCAAAGTTTGAGGAATGGTTTAAGTTTGCTGAAGAGAAAATAAAGAACCTTGACAAGAACAACCTGAGTATTGTCGGCCACAGTATGGGCGGATTGTTAGCCTTAAAACTTGCTGAAAAATACAAAGTAAAGCAGTTAGTGCTTGTGACTCCAGTAGGAGCAAGACCTTCAGAAAAATATTTTGCTTCCTTCTCAAAAGATGAGCTTCCCAAGGATGACTTATCTATTTTTAAAAAGTATACTGACCAAGAGCTTGATGTTGAGAAGATTAAGAAGAATGCCGAAAAAATAATTTTTATATTCGGCAAAAAGGACCCGTGGATTAAGGAGGAGATTAGAAATTCTTATGTTTCCAAGTTCAAGGATGTTGCAGAAATTCATCTATTGGATTATGGTCATATGAGCGAAAGTGAAGGAGTCAAGAAATTGCCGTTTTTAGAAGAGTTGTTTTCAAAAGAAGCCATTAATGTTGTTCCTGTTCCTGAAAAAGACTTGCCTGTCAAGCTTCCTGAGAAAGTGAAATTTGGAGAAACAGCTGGCAATCCTCTTGCCAGTGTCAAGGAATTTGTTGAAACCAAATGCCCAAAGTGCGGTGGAAAAGCCAGGAGAGAAACAGACACAATGGACACTTTTGTTGACAGCTCATGGTATTTCTTAAGATATTGCGATGCAAAGAACAACAAGGCAATGTTTGACAAGAAAAAAGCAATGTACTGGCTGCCTGTTGATACTTACATCGGCGGCAAAGAGCATGCTACCATGCACCTGATTTATTTCAGGTTCTTCACCAAGTTCTTGCGTGATATTGGATTGCTTGATATTGATGAGCCTGCTCGTCAATTATTTAATCAGGGAATGCTTCATAAGAACGGAGTTGTGATGAGCAAGAGCAAGGGCAATGCTGTTACCCAGGAAGAGATTGAGGACAAGTATGGTATTGACAGCGCCAGGTTCTTTATGATGTTTGTTGCAAGCCCTGACAAGGACATGGAATGGGATGACCATGCTATTGAAGGCACTTACAAATTCCTGGTAAAAGTTTACAGGATGCTTACTGAGAAAAAGATTAGTGACAAGGTTATTAAGAACCAAGAGAGCAAGGCTCACAAGACAATATTAGAAGTTACTGAGAATATTAAGAATTTCAGGTATAATCTTGCTCTTATCAGCCTTATGAGTTTTGCTAATTATCTGCATTCAAAAGATGAGATTAACAAGAAAGCAGCAGAAACTCTTTTGTTGCTATTGGCTCCTTTTACTCCTCATCTTGCAGAAGAATTATGGGAAAAGCTAGGACACAAAGGTTTTATTAGTGTTGAGAACTGGCCTGTTGCTGACAAGAAAAAGATTGATGAGAAATCAGAAGCAGCAGATGAGCTCGGAGAGCTTGTAAGGCGCGATATTCTTGCTTTGCAAGAGCTTACAGGCATAATCCGGCCTAACAAGGTTTTGCTTGTGCTTCCTGATGCCTGGAAATATGATTTCATAGCAGGATTAAAAAAAGAGATGGAGAAGACCAGGAATGTTGGAGAATTGATAAAATCCTTGTGCTCAAAAGACAAAGCTCATGCTAAACTAATTGCAAATCTTGTCCCAAGATTGGTCAAGAACCCCGACAAGATTCCTGTGGTTGTATTGAGCCTTCTTGACGAGAAAAAAGCCTTGGCTGAGCACGCTGCTGAATTAGAAAAAGAATTCAAGACTAAACTCGAGATTGTGCTGGAAAAAGATTCAAAACACGAAAAGGCAAAGAATGCAATGCCTGGCAAACCAGCAATTATTTTTGAATAAGTATAATTTCTAACTTACAAGCCATTTTATGCATGCTATTGCTAACTCTTGCTTTCTCTGAGGTATTGGTTTATTAAACCAGCCTTCTCCATAAAACGGATGTTCAAAGGCTAAGAATGTTTGTATATAATAAGGGTCAGGCTCTTTTACTTTTCTCAATGCACGATGAAGCGCAAGCTCATACGCCTTTGTTATTATGCCTGGTCTGTAAGGTCCTGGCACTGCGAGATAATCCATTTTATTTGCAGGCACAGCTAGCGCCGCGCTCTTTAATGCTCTTTTCATATGCCCTTTTTCTGTTATTAAGAGAATGCTTTCCAAGCTGTCAAAATCAGGGTTACCTACTAGCGGCGTTGTTGCTGGGATTGCCAAGCTTCCAAGGGTTTCATGTGGCCGCTCGTCAACATAAACTTTGGCAGGGCGCATTCCTTGTAACGTAAGGTATCTTGCACATACTTTCCCATCTGTTTCTGTTGGTTCTTTATCTGCCAGCCCCCACTGGCCTCCTGTTACAAGAATCCCGCCAATTTTTCCCTTATTGAAAACTTGAATTGCTCCTTTTGAGCGCGGATAATAATTTGGATTTTTCTCTATTTCATCCCAGTCCATGCTTTTCCATCCTTTGTGCAGGTCAGGTATGTTCTCTCCTGCCAATAACAGAATTATGTCGTATAGCTTGTCAGGGTTGTAAGGTTGGAATGTATTTTTTTTCATTTTATCACCTTATGAAACATTTTACTTTTTTGTCTTGTCTGGAATTTTAGTCCCCCAGATTAGGATGTTTGGCTTGTGAAGTATTCTCTGACGAAGTGAGAATATTGCGTGGTTTCCTGGAACTCCGCCGTACCAAAGGTTCTTTACATACGGTCTTTTGTGTTCTTTAACATCTTCTAAGTATTCGATTAGTATGCTTGAGTCCCGGATTTTGTTTTGGTCAAATAACAATCCTATATCTTGTACTTGGTCCTGGAAAAAGTATCTCATTGTTTTATTACCTGCAAAGTACTTTGTTGTTATTAGATCGCTTTTAAGAATTTCAAGTACTGACTTATCGTTTGAATTTATTTTCTGAATATATGCTTCTTCTAATCTTTTTGTTATTGGGAATTCCAAATCTGCTGCATGTGCATGAGCTGCGTATTCATGATGCTCAAGCATGGGTGTTTCTTTTACAAGAATAATTTTTGGTTCAGGTTTTGGTATATGCACAGCTCCTTCTCTTAGAGTGCTTGGTTTTTGGCATATATCGTTTGCTATGCCGAGCTCGATGCATGCATAGGCCCAGTCTCTGGCGCTCATTGGCTCAAACCCGTATTGGTTAAATAGCCTTTCAGTTGCTTCTATCGGACCGGGTTTTCCATGCTGGTCTTCAACACGAACAATAGGGCCCAAGCCTTTTATATTTGCGAATTCCCTTAAATAGTAAGTTCTTTTGTCTTGTTTTGGAACTGACATTTTGTTTATTTTCTCTCTCTTAAGTATGCCTGTTGCTGCTCATGCCTCTTAATTTATAAAATTTTCGATTATTAACCACTTTTAAGTGATAATTTTATATCACAATAATTAAATAGAATGGGAACAGACGAATAATCATGATACCTCAGAAAGTCCTGTATGTGAATGCAGCAAATGGCTCTTATAGAATAGAAGATGTTAAGGATGAGGAAGTAATAGGTCCTCTTGATTTTGCTTTTAAGTATGCTAATGATGATAACAAGTTCTTTTTTGGCAGCGGGGTATTGGCTGGCTCAATAATCCCTGGCACTAGGAGGCTGATTTTTTGCGGCCGCTCACCTCTTTGGAAAAATTTCTATATATCAACAATGGGTGGAGCAGCATTAATATTTCATCATCTTGGGATTAATTATGTTGTTATTGAAGGAGCCTGCCCTGAGCATAGCGTCCTTAGATTAAAAAGAAGAAATAATAACATCAGTGTTAATTTTGAAAAAATAAATCCGGAGCCCATTTGGAAAAGCTACAAAGACAAGCTTGGTTTTTATGCATTGCAGGAATATTTGTTTGACAAGTACAAGTCAGAATATGATGACTGCCTTGATGAGTTTGGCAAATTAAGGATTCTGGCGACAGGACCTGCTGCTCTTAAGACTAACATGGGAGCAATTGGCTCTGCATATATTGAGGCAGGAAAGCTTAATGCTGTTGATTGCTGGGCAGGAAGAGGAGGAATAGGCTCAAAGCTTGTTCAGAAGCACAAGATTGTTGCAATTATTTATGGCGGAGACTACACAGACTCTGATTTAAGGAATTCTGAAGAGCTTAACAAGTATTTTGAAGAAAAATTCCATAAGAAGATGCTGATGGAAGACCTGGAAGTTACTAAGAAATACAGGTATGACCCTAAGTATGAGTCAGGAGGAACACTAGGAGTTAATTTTACCAAGACCCAAAGCTGGCTTTATAGTTTTAATTATTCATCAATCTATCTTTCTGATGATGAGAGGATGAAGATACACAATGATTATGTCAAGGACCATTACCTGAAGCAGTTTAATGAAGAGACTATCAAGCCTAAGCTTTTCAAGACTTGCGGAGAAAGCTGCATTGCAGTATGCAAGAAGATGAGAGCTGAATTCAAAAAAGACTATGAGCCCTATGAAGCACTAGGGCCTAATTGCGGAATATTTGACCAGAGAAGCGCAGAAAAGCTAAACCATTATGTTGATGCAATGGGGCTTGATGCAATACAAGCAGGAGGAATGGTTAGCTGGTTAATGGAATGCATTGCAAAAGGACTTATTAAGAAAGAAGACTTTGGCATAAGCTTAACTCCTAAATGGTGCTGGAAAGACTTTGATGTTGTTAATGATTCTGAGAATAATGCAAACCTGGGAATACAGATAATCAATATGATGATGAACAATGCTATGTTTAGCAAGAGCATAAGAAGCGCTGCAAAGCAAGTTGATAAGAAGTATGGCTTGAGAGATAATGCAAAAACAATCAACCTTGCAGTTTACAATGCTTATGGTGAAGATGGCTGCATGGTACCAAACATGTACTGGGCTCCTGGCTTGTTCAGCCCAATGCCGATAATGGGAAAATACTTCCAGTACTATGAGAAGAAGATAGCAGACCCTTATGAGCTTGGCAAGAAAAATGTTGAGAGAATGATAAAAGAATTTTATTCTGACAACGCAGGCTGCTGCAGGTTCCACAGAGGATGGATAGAAGACCTGATAGAAGACTTGATTGACAAGCACTTTAACCAGAGAATTGATTTCTTCACTCATCATAAGAAATTAGCTCAGCTAATTAACTGGAACAATAACAGCGTTTTCTGGGAGAGCGAGAGAGTGGTTGACATAATAATTGAGTTCTTGAGCAAGACCTTGAGAGAAGTGCCTGATTGTATTGCTGCAAAAGAATGGCTGCCGAGATTTGAGAAAGACAAAATGAAAGCTGCCAGGCAATACTGGGAAGAGATAAGGCGCGGAATAAATGACGCGATGAAGGATTAATTAACAAGCCCAATTCTTTCTATCATGAACCATATTGCTGATAATCCTAACAGGATTATCATTATTCCGAGAACAAAATCAAACTTGGCATTAAACAGCCAGACAAAGATTAACCTGATGCAGATGTAAATTATCAAAATATCCCTGATTACCCCTCTAACTCCTGTTTTCATCCTAGCACATTAATTACTTTATGATTATATAAATGTTTGGAGAAAAAATTTATAAACAGTATTAGGTTTCTCACCATTAAAAGGGGTGTGAAGCAGATGTAACACTCCAAGCTAATTCTTGGAGATTTTGAGAGGAATAAAAATGGCATATGCAGTTGATTTTGTTATTGATGTTATGAGCAGGATTAGCTCTACAAAGCCAGTAATGTTCCAAAGGGATGGCTCTTTGTTTGTTGCTTCTGAGCAGGGTTTTGGCCATGTAAGCTATGGATTACAGACAAGGTCCCAAAAAAGAGATAAATATGATAAGGAATTGCCTGAAATACTTGAATCAGAGGATTTAGTTATAAGAACGATTCAAGACAAGTATGGCGGTGGCCGCAAGCGAGTAATGCTAAAGAAAGAAAAGCAATATGTGGTGCCAATCTTATTTGGGCCTGATGATAACAGATTCACGCTCGAAGAGATGATGAAAACTGCAGCTGCGCTGCAAAAATTGCCTGATGATAAGAGGATAAGGATGATATCTCATGGAGAACGCTATCACAGCCATAAATATGGCTATGCTTGTGATGGAATTGATGTGTGGGTAGATTCTGGGCGAGTAATGGATAGGGAGCGCTACCTTGAGCTTGTCAGGATGAACGAGACTAAATTGCTTGAAGCCATCAGTTCCTTAGAAAAATCTGAGCAGGGAAATATTCATGCGCACACTGATTTTTATTCTGAATACAATAGACTGAAATTCCCAAAATGCGCTATAATAACACCCAATGTTCTTGTTAGTTTTCCTCGCAGAGGGCGCTTAAGCGGCACAAGCAGCGGTACATCAGAATGGAGCAGCAGTCAAACTCATTTTAATGGGAATGTGATAGAGTATGGCGAATTTGAAGGTGCTCATCGCGAGTCCCCATTCAACTTTTATGTAACCTTGAATTCGCAGGTATTTCCTCCTGCAAAAACAGCAGATGTTATTGCCAGTAAGGGTGAAGGCACTATTAGCCAGGTAAGAAACGAATTAGATACCATATGCGCATATGTTGCGCAGGAGCCTAACTTTATACAAACCATTAATGCTGTCCACAATAAGGCATGCGTAAAAGAGATTGAGCATTTTAAGAAAATGTTCCCTCCTTCACGCAAGAAAAAGCAAGCTAAAGCCTAAAAAATTATTTCTTTTCTTATCTTTTCAAGTCCTTGAACTTTTCGCAGTGCTGCTCTCCGCAGGTTCCCCAGTTCTCAAGCGCAGTGTCATGGATGACAATGGTCACTGCTTCTCCAGGAATTCCTATCCCTGTGAACACTTCAGTAATCTTCTTGATGATATCCTTCTTCCTTTCCTTGTCCATTGGCCAAGTCTCAACTGTTATTACAGGCATATCATTCACCTCTTGTTTTATTTTCTTTTAAGCCATTCCTCTTTTAGCAATCCATAAAAATTCTCATCATGCACAAAACCGTCAGCCTTTGACCTAGCGCCCCTCCTTAAAGTGCCTTCTAATGTGAAACCCATTTTCTTAGCAAGGGTATTGGATGCTTCATTTTCAGAAAAAGCATTCCACTCAATCCTTCTGAGGAATAATTTGTTAAAAGCAAATTCCAGCAAGCAATTAATTGCTTCTGTCATAAGCCCTTGCCTCCAGTATTTTTTTCCAAGCCAGAAGCCAATCTCTGCCTTTCCCTGAAATGAATCAACTTTGGTCAAGCCTATCCCGCCTACAAGCTTTTTCTCAGATTTCAATTCTATAACGAAGTCATAATTAATCCTGGGCTTCCTCCTTGCCTCTTCATGGCATTTGTTAATCCACCAGTTAGCTTCCTTGTCATCATAAGGATGAGGCACTAGCAAAAGATTCTTAGACACTTCCAAATCATTTATGTTCCCAATTAAGTCAGAAGCATCATCTTTTTCATATTCCCTGATTCTTAATCTTGCAGTGTTAAGTTCCATTTTGCTTTTAGAATTACTTTATTAAATGCGCGCCCAAGGGTGGATAGGCAGCTTAAACATTAGTTGACCCCATTCTTTCCTCCGCTCCGCAACCCTCAAAGCACCCTTGCCTAGGCTTAGAGCTGCTTCGTTCCCGACCTGACTCGGTTCGCAAAGATAAGAGCCAAAGAGGACAGAGCCTCGACGGTCTGAACAGGACTAATGCTTAAGGAGCAAACCGCCCCTCGGGCTTCGGCCCCCACGTATATCCGTTATGGGTGACAGGAGAGGATAAGCCTCCCAGCCTAGCAGAGAAGAGGAAGAACTGCTCATTTAAAAAGGTTATTGGAGATTAAGGTTAAATTTATTAACCAGTAACTTCAGGGTTATTTTCATGGCCAAGAAAATCAAGCTTCCTGAGAAGATTAAGAAGATTGTCCCTAAGCTTAATTATAAACAGCTTATCAAGCAGCACCTGAAAATCTTGAAGAGCTTGCAGTACGAGTCAGGCTTGTTCGCAGCTTCAAAAAAAGACAGCACAACAGGATATAACAAGTCATGGTTCAGAGATAATTTCTATGAATGCATTGCTTTTGAAATGATTGGCGACTGGAATATTGTGGAAAAAACCTATGAAGCATTACTAAAAGTATTTCTCAAACACGAGGATAAACTCGATTATGCTATTAGCTCAAAGCCTAAGTACAAGCACGAGTATATTCATGCAAGAGTTGATCCTAAGACTTTTAATGAGTTCTGGGATGAATGGGGTAATAAGCAGAATGACAGCATTGGAGCAATCCTTTTCAGGATTGGAGAATTAGTCCATCATCACCAGAGACAAATCCTAAAGAGCCAGGACCATTTGCGCATTGTTAACAAGCTAATCAAGTATCTTGACAGTGTCCAGTACTGGCAGGATGAGGATAATGGTATATGGGAAGGAGATGAGGAAGTTCATGCTTCTAGCGTCGGAGCATGTATTGCAGGCTTGAAAGCTGTGATGAAAATCCCGGGCATTATTGTTCCTGAAGACATAATAATGAAAGGAGAGCATACCCTTAACGCTCTCTTACCCAGGGAGTCTAAAAAGAAATTTGTAGACCTTGCCTTGCTATCATTAATCTGGCCTTATAATGTAGTAAACAATGAACAAAGAGATGAGATACTGAAGAATGTAGAATATCTTCTTCTGAAAGAAAGAGGAGTTGTAAGGTATAAGAATGACCATTATTACAACAAGAACCTTGACGGCTATTCAGAAGAAGCAGAATGGACTTTTGGCCTAAGCTGGCTAGCCATAATCTACGAGCACATGAATAACAAGAAAAAAGCCAAGTATTTCCTTGACAAGGTAATGAAAGACATTACTTCTGAAGGCTTGCCAGAGCTCTACTTCTCAAACTCACCAGAGTACAACGATAACAACCCATTAGGCTGGTCAGAGTCATTGTTCATAGTTGCATTGCATGACTTGAACAAGAAATTTATCAAGGAATAAGAATATATTTTCTGCACCAGTAAAATTTATATACTAGTTCTTTAGGTGAAGCCTGTTTATGGCAGGACCAATTAATGAACAAGAAAGGCAGATTAGAAAGGAAATGGCAGAGCTAAAGGAGAAAATAAGCTTTTTCTTCTACAACAAATTCATCAACTTTGAAAGAGACAAGAAGATACAGATGAATGGCTCAGAAATCAGGCCTTCAATGTTTCTTAATGACTATGAAATCTTTATTGACTGCTTCAGGTTTGCAGCTCCAGGCAATGCTGACTATGATGAAAGGCTTAAGCTCTACACTGACAATGAAGTAAAATTCCTGTTCCTTGACTTAAGAAATGTTGTCGAGAATAATGTTGAAGAGTTCTTAAGAGCCAAGCTTCCAGCCCTTGGATGCAATGTGAAATAATATAAAAATATTTTCAGCACTTTCTATAAAGCTTCAAGAGCCTATAAGTCATTAAGCTGAGCCACACACTTGCCACTCTCGCAAGCGCAATAGCCTCCGCAGTCCATGGTCTGGCCAACGCATTCTGCGCTGCACATTACTGCTGCGCAATCAGGCTGCTTGTCTTTGGTTACGCATTCAGCAGCATGGCAGCAATCAGCAGGAACACAATCCTCATCAGTGACGCACTCTGCTGCTGGAGGCGGTGTTGTCTGAATTCTCACCTGCTTGCATTCCTTGTTAACGCACTTAGTCTCAAACATCACTGCAATTCCTGTGCAAAAGTCAGGGCATTGCTTTTCAACATTAACAAAAGCCTTGTTGCCAACAAAGCATTCACCAGAACTCTTATGAGTTCCGCAGGCGCAATCAGAATCTGTTACGCAAGACTTCTCAGAAACTGGCGGCGGTGTTATTGGCGTTTGCTTGCATCCAGATGATACTATTAAGCTAATCATTAAAACAATTAGTATTATAATTGCATTTTTTGTTTTCATAATATTCCTCCTGTCTTGTATAAAGGGTAATTTATTTTAACTTAAAAATGTTCTGGAAAAACCAAAAAACTTATTAAGCAGATTAAACCTTCTCTTGTCTAGTAGGGGGTGTAAGTTTGGAAAACTCAGTCCTATTCCTAGGTACAGGTGGAGATTCTATACTTGTTGGTAAGCAGATGAGGGCTAGTGGAGGCATTATTCTTGAGCTTGAAGGAAACCAGTTTGTATTAGACCCTGGCCCTGGATGCCTGGTAAGGGCGAGACAAGCAGATGTAAGCATCAGAGATACAATTGCTATTCTTGTAAGCCATGCTCATACTAATCATGCTAATGATGTTAATGCTGTTATTGAAGCTTTGAGTGTTTCTGGCTTAGACAGGATTGGAGTGCTTGTTTGCAATAGCAAGCTCGCGAATGGTGATGATAATGAAGTGCCTGTCTTGAAAAAGAGGAGCTGGAAATTCGTAGAGAGAGTGCTTACACTTGAACCAGGAACAAAAATAGGCATTAACAATGTCAATATCTACACTACAAAAACCCAGCACTTTGATTCAGAAGGAATAGGATTTATTTTTGAAACCCCTCATTACAGGATTGGCTATACTTCTGACACAGAATACACTGATGAGATTGCAGACCAGTATGCAAAGTGCGGGATGCTTATTCTGAATTGCAAGTTTCCAGCTGATATGAAAGAGCCAGGCCACCTGAATGTTGAATCAGTTATAAAGTTCATAAAAAGAGCCAAGCCAAAGCTCGCAGTAATAACTCATTTTGGAATAAAAATGATAGAAGCAGACCCAATTTACCAGGCAAGAGAGATACAAAGGCAGTCTGAGACAGAAGTGATTGCTGCAAAAGACGGATTATTGATCAATCCAGTTAGTTTCTCCTCAAGAATGAGGCAAAGCACACTAGAGCCTTTTAGCGAGTTATAATAACAGAACAATCCCATAACCAATAAGGCAGCCTGCTGTCACAATTGGCATTGCAGGATAGAACTTGTCTTTCTTGGCAAACACGAACAATAAGGCAATTGCAATAGTGGTTGTTAATGTGATTATCAGGCTTTGCTGGAATGCTATGCTCTTGGCAGCTGCTAATGTCAAGCCAAGGTTTGTGTAGAGCTTGTTTGCAATATTCTGCATAACCACTCCTGTGAATATTAATGGGAAGGCAATGTCTCCTCCTCCGAGGATGGCGTTCTTCTTCTCAACTTTCCCACTCTTAATATCAAATGTTTTCGAGGTTTTAGAGGGAGAAAGCTTGACAGACGCTGGGGTGCTAGCTTGTTCTTTGGGAGTGTAGGGAATTAGTAATCCTGCAAATACCTGGCTTTTTGTCTGGAACTTAGCCATTTTCACCATGTGCTTGCTCTTAAACACAGCATAGATATCATATAAAGAAATGATTAATAGCAAGATGACTGCGCCTAGGATATGAGTCTTTAATAAGCCGACAATGAAAAGGCCAATGCCAGAATACATTAGCACTTCTGTAAGGTTATGAATTATCACATTAGGCTTGTAAACCTTGAAATAAGTCAATATTAATGCGATAATAAAGGTGATTGTAGTATTCTTGATAAGCACATCCAAAGCAAAGGTTATGGCAATCAATACTGCAATAAAGAACCATAATTTCCACAACTTGACTTTTTTTAATTTGATAATAAGCAATACTAGCAAAGTGCCAATAAGAACTCCTCCAAGCACATACAGCAGGACAATTCCTGTCTGCCACTCAGGAAGCTCACTCCCAGATACTTCATTGTAGCCAACAGCAGTCTCATTGCCTACTTTCACAACCTGGAACTTGTAATTAATCAATCCTAAGCCAACAACCTGGGCCAGCAAAAAGAATAATACAAGCATAGCAGTTACTGATAAATTATGCTTCATAGCAATAATAAGGTTAGGAACTAGTATTTAAGCATTATTAATATTAGAGACGAATTTGAGGAATAAATTTAAAATGTGAGTAGATTCTCCTGGCTTTATGGTAAGAATCAATCTGATAAATCCGAGGCAGTTAACAGATCAGCACTTAGTAGCAGAGTACGATGAGATGCTCATGCTTATGACCTATGTGAGAAAGCACCAAAGTTTGGAAGGCATACCTGAGAGATTCTGCCTTGGAAAAGGGCATATCAAGTTCTTCAAGAACAAGATTGGCTACTTGAAAAAAAGACATGAGTTATTGAAGAAAGAGATGAGAAGAAGAGGATTTGTTGCAAGAAAAACTATTGTCACAAAAGGTATTCATAAGAAACTACTTAATGATTGGAAGCCAAATCCGCAGGATTTGCAAATAATAAAAAAAAGAATTAAGCAGAAAATCTGCCTAAAGCCAGAATGGTACAGGTATTGTGGAGAGCATAAATCAAAGAAATTTTTGCTCAAGCTAATCTCTTAATCTTTCTTTATGATAATAAGGGGCACAAACATCTCCTCCTTACTTACCCCGCCATGATTGCCTAGGAGGAAACGCTTATTCTCGCTCATCAAGAAATCTTTGAGTGCATAATTCTTCTTCATCACAAGCACATAATCTCCTACTCTTTCAAACAATTTCTGATTAGGCTTGTAAAGACCAAACCAGTTCTTCCTGATTAAATCTTCGCTCTTGAAAACCCAGCAATATTTTCTTAACCTGGTCTTGGTGTAATGTTCAAACTGCTTTGCCTTGGAAGGATGAACATAGCAATAAGCAGCCCTTGGCTCTCCGCACAAAGGCAGAGTCAAGGTCTCCTCTAGTTTTGGATGATTTTTCAGCTCAATCCTGCTTCTGGGGGGGATATCAATCTGTCCATGGTCAGCTGTGACAATTAATAATGTGTTAGTGCCATCAATCTTTTTGATAAAAGAGGTGAGTTTCTTGTTTAGCATAGTAAAGTGCTTCTTCACCTTGCTGCTCTTTGGACCAAAGTGGTGCTCTATAGTGTCAAAATCAGGCCAGTAAGCATATATGAACTTATTTTTCTTGCTTTTTTTACGTTGCCTTATCACTTTCATTATAGAATTAAAAAATCCATCTACTCCCTTATAGCTAATCCTCTTAGTCTCGTCCATATGCGCTAAGGTATAGTCTGAATCAGAAATGCTGTGTGGGTGGAGGCTGAAGGTATTAGCATTTATTTTTTTCACAAAGGGCTTCACATTGAAAATTATTTTAGGGTTGATGACAGAACCAAAGGATTTACCCTTGTATCTCGGAGTAAAAGGAAGAATAGTCGACACAGTACCCATCTCCTTAAGCAGGACAAACCATCCCGTTACTGCGTGCTGCTGGGGCGCAACCCCTGTCATAAAGGTTGTAATTCCTGTTGCTGTAGTGGATGGAAAAACAGAAGTCATTGAGCCACGAAAGTATTTTTGGAAAACAGTTCCTTTTCCGTGCTTTTTCAAGTATTCATACCCCAATCCATCAATTACAATCAGCACAACATTCTTAAAGCTCTTGATTTCCTTTGGCTTTAAGGTTTTGAGTGGGGCATACAAAGGATTTCCACCCAGAGCTCCCTCTATAGAACTCATAAGGTTAACAATGCTTCCATCCTTGTAATTGGGCAGGTTTATCATTTACTCTAGTAATGGCAAGGCATACTTTAAAAAATTATTTATTCAGAGAATCAAGCTAATTTCTTAATCTTGTTTATCGTTACAAGGATTGCTCCTTTGCAAGGCTCTCCTTTGTTCTCAGGGATTTTCTTGACTTTATCGCACCACTCGCCTTTGTTAAAATACTCTGCAGTGCCTTTAAGCTCATAACCTTCACACTCTTCTTCCCAGTTCCTCTTCCAAACGCTAAGAGAAACATCTGGCTTTTTCTGGATATTATTCCTTGTCTCAGCCATGAAGTTGTCAGTTATGAGGATGTTGTTGTCATCAACAACCTTTGCATAGCCAACAGCGATGCAGTGAGGCTTTCCTTCTGCATCAACAGTTGCTAAAGCCAGGGCATTATTCTCAATGAGCGCCTTGAGTTCTTCGTTTATTTCTTCCATAAATGGATAATAGGAAAAGCTTATTTATTAAGGTTTCCTTATCATATCGCAATACATTAAAATCAGAGCATTATCCTGCTCAAAATGAAGCTAGCCAACATTATCAAAGTCAGTGTTTTTATCAAGCCAGAAGAAGATGAGAATAGCCTTAAGCTTAAGTTTCTTGAATTGCTCCCTTTTAACCTTGAAGAGGAGAAAATAGTTTTAAAAAAGACCAGGGCAACTGGTTTTGGCCAGAAGGAAATAATCATCTATGAAGTTGAGCTTAACAAGGACAAGCACACTAACCTGTTTCTTAAGAACTTGAGAGAAAAGCTTGATGAGCAGCAAAGGATAATGCTGGTAAAGCAAGAGGACAGGCTTGACG
>CAYGYA010000023.1:0-26983 GCA_964354085.1 uncultured Methanosarcinales archaeon | reverse complement strand
GCGAGAGCTTCAGCTATCCTTTTAGCTGCGCTAGGCTTCTCACTCACCACTAATTCATAACCCATGGCACACAAGAACTTAACCAATAATATAAAAACCTATGTATTTTGCATTTTTATTGCTAAGTGAAGAAACGAATTTTGTCGTCAATAATTATAGCCACTCGCTATGCCCGAATTGTATGATTAAATCAACATTTGCGTTCTTTGCGCTGATTGGAATGTCACATGCTCCAAAGCAGCTGCCAGCCCAGAACAATATTTTGGTGTTTTTGTCGACTTTTTTTGCAAGAAATTCTCTTATTTCTTTTGCTTTCGGCTTAAGACCATCAGGTAACTGGATGAGAACAGTCTTGGCTTTCTCTTTTTTTATCTTATCAGCTACTTTCTCAAGTTCTAAATCATAACTGTCCATGATTGAATAAAGAATAAACTTATTGTTTATAAAAACTATTTTTTTTAGGCGCCTGCGGCCAATTAATTTTTTAGTTGTTACTTTTATTTAAACTTAATTTTAAGTTCCTCAATCGCCGGAAGGGCTTGTAATATATAGAATTAATCCTATTGCGTCTCTTCTTCACTTGCTTCTTCTGCAGGTGTTTCTTCGCTTATGTCCTCTGCAATTTCTTCAATGCCTTCTGCTCCTTCTCCTTCTTCCTCTTCTTTTTTTTCAGCTGTTTCGTCTCCTTCTTTCTTCTCTTCTTCTTCAGGCATCTCTTCCTCTCCCTTCTTTATCTCCTCTTCCTTTACTGGCTTGTAAACTTTAACATCTTCTCTCTCTACAAGCTCAAATGCTCTTATCTCAGAAGTCCTTATGGGAGTTATCTTACACGCAAGATTGCCTATGAATTTTTGCAATTTATAGCTCAGTATCTCCTCAACCAGCTGTTCATAGGTAAGCCTTGCAACAAATCTTGCCAGGTTATTCCTAACCTTCGTCCTTATGCTTTTAGTTACAGAAGCATCAACAACACTATTAGTTATTAGTAATGGCTTTATCCTTACTTTCTTCTTGTCGCTTGTCTGGACAACCACAGAATCATCAATCTTGGTCCTGTCCCTTCTCACTAATCTTTTCACGCTGCTAGGCATTATCTCAAACCCCAGGATCTCTGTCATGCCTTTGCCTTCTTTGACTTCGTTAATCCTAACCTTCACATTGATGTGCTGGCTCTTTGGATCGCCTGTCAAGTTCATCATATTGACAGTTAGTCCTCTGTTGAGCATAGAGCCTGATTCATAAAGAGGAATCTCTCCTATCACCCTCTCACTGAAGAGTTTGGGAGCAAGCACAGGAAACCATTTCTTTTTCCTTACTTTCTCTGCAGCTGTCTGTTGTTTTGCCATATTGTGTTTCTCTCTGGAAATATGAATGGTTTATAAAGATTACTGAAAAGACAAGCATTTTCAGGAACCTCAAAACAAAGTTTTGAAGCTTATTGTTAGAAGTGCTACCGAGCAAATCAAATTGCGAGTGTAGCACACCTTTGCCAGCTTTTCGTAAAAGCTGCTATATGTCAATATTGCCTGCTTCTCTTGCGTGTGTCTCTATGAATAATCTTCTTGGCTCTACTTCATCTCCCATGAGTATGCTGAACATCCTGTCAGCCGCAAGAGCATCTTCAATAGTTATTTTTTTCAGTATCCTGTTGACAGGGTCCATGGTGGTATCCCAGAGCTGCTCAGGATTCATCTCTCCAAGCCCCTTGTACCTCTGCACCATCACATTTTCTCCTAGCTTCTTGACCAGTGCATTCTTTTCTGCTTCTGTCAGCACATAATGCTTCTCATTGCCTTTCTTCACAAGGTAGAGCGGTGGCTGGGCTATGTACACATATCCTTCTTCTACCAATACTCTCATGTACCTGAAGAAGAAAGTCATTAGAAGGGTAGCTATGTGGTTTCCGTCAGTATCAGCATCAGTCATTATTATTATCTTGTGATACCTCAATTTTTTGATGTCAAATTCTTCTGCAATGCTGGTGCCAAGAGCAGTTATGATTATTACTATCTCATTTGAGCTCATAACCCTGTTAATCCTTGCCTTTTCAACATTCAGTATCTTTCCTCTCAATGGAAGTATTGCCTGGTATTCCTTGTTACGGGCTTGCTTTGCACTACCGCCTGCAGAATCTCCTTCAACCAGGAACAGTTCGCATTTTGAAGGGTCTTTTTCAGAGCAGTCAGCAAGCTTTCCTGGCAGTGCTGTGCTTTCAAGAACGCTCTTTCTCCTAACAAGCTCTCTTGCCTTCCTGGCAGCTTCTCTGGCCTTGGCAGCTGTTATTGCTTTACTGATGATGCTCTTTGCAACTTTCGGGTTCTCATCCAGGAAATTGCCTAATTGAGTGCTTATTAATGAATCAACTATCCCTTTGACATTAAGATTGCCTAGTTTTGTTTTTGTCTGGCCCTCAAACTGGGGATTAGGAATTCTCAGAGAAATAATGCCTGCCAAGCCTTCTCTTACATCATCGCTTGTAAGCTTGAAAGCATTATTTCCAAAGTTCTTTTCACCATAAGTATTCAAAGTCCTTGTAAGCGCAGTCTTAAATCCTGTCAGATGCGTTCCTCCTTCTACTGTATTGATGTTGTTGACAAATGAGAAAACATTTTCTGAATAGCTGTCGGTGTATTGCAGGGAAACTTCTAGCTCAACATCCTCTTTCTGTGTTTTGAGGTATATTATTTCATGCAGAGGAGTCTTGCCCGTGTTCAAGTATTCTACAAAGCTCTTGAGCCCTCCCTCATAAAAGAACTCTTGTTTTTTATCATTTCTCTCGTCAAAAAATATTATCTTAAGCCCTTTGTTAAGAAAAGCCAATTCCCTGAACCTGTTCTCCAGGATCTCATCAGAATAAGCAACGCCTTCCTCAAATATTTCTTTGTCAGCAAGGAATTTTACTTTAGTCCCTGTTTTTTTACCCTCGTACTTACTAATTGCTTTTACATTAGCAACAGGTTTTCCTCTTGCGTATTTCTGATAGTAAATTGAGCCATCTCTGTAAACCCACACTTCAAGCACTTCTGACAATGCATTTACAACGCTAACACCGACGCCGTGCAATCCTCCCGACACCTTGTAGGATTTCTTGTCAAACTTACCTCCTGCGTGCAGCTTGGTCATCACAATCTCAAGAGCGCTAACATTGAACTTAGGGTGTATGTCAACAGGGATGCCTCTTCCATTATCCTCGACAATTACAGAATTATCCTTGTTAAGGGTGATGATTATTTCTGTGCAACAGCCAGCCATTGACTCGTCAATAGAGTTGTCTACTACCTCGTAAACCAGGTGATGCAAGCCCCTGGAGCTGGTGCTGCCAATATACATGCTAGGCCTCTTTCTTACAGCATCCAAACCACCTAGAACAGTAATCTTGCTGGCATCATAAGCCTCTGGCTTGTCCTTAACTTGCTCTTTTGCCTGCTCTTTTTCCTTGTCCATTTTAGATTAATTATAGTTTATTCTTACCTTATTTTCTCGTCGGAAAAACCTATGCTAAAGAAGGCTTTGAGCCCTTATAAATGTTGTGGTTTAAACATCGTTTTTAAGCCTTAAAAATGCAGAATAATGAGGTTCCGGGCCCAATGATATGGTTGCATTTTACCTTTTGCTCAGCACTAATTTAATCTCTTCATCATACTCTGTGAATATGTGGGCTGAGTGGCTGACAGTTGTTACGCTGCCAGTTTCTACGCCTAGCTTTTCACCAACATATTTTTGCAGCAAGTAAACCTGGTAGATGTTGGCAGGCCAGCCTATGAACATGTCATTGCTCCTTATTACTATTGATACAGTAAGTTTGTTATTTATTATCTTAAAGAAAATGCTTATCAGGCTTGGAGTTTCCTTTTTATTAACCCCGGAATCAGCAACAGGGCTGTAAAGGGCAATAATTGCTCTCCTGGAATCAGGATCTTTTTTTAGTAATGGGATAACGAAATCATCCACTTGATTTTTCACATTGGCGTAATTGAATATTCTTGCTCCGTAGGTGTAATAGTAGAATGATGAAGCTTCTTTTTTAAAGAAAATATCTTCCAGCTCGCCAAGCTCTGGATAAACCCATTTCTTGAGGCTCCTCATTACTTCAATTGGCTTGGTGATGTCTTGTTCAGGATGGTTAATCTTTATCATCACGTTAAGTTCTTCCTTGCACTTTCTCTGGTCGTGGTCTGAGAATTCTATTCCTTCATCTCCTATGTGCTTGAGTGTCGCTTTCCATGCTTCAAGTGCAGAGTCTTTGATAATTTCCATCTTATTTACCCTATAAAGTCTGTTAGCCTTATCTCTCCTTTTCTTTCTTTGAAATCATAGGTTATTAATGGCAGCTCATAGGTGTTCATCAAGAAGACCAGCTCACGAATAATTTCTTCTGGCTTGAATCCCCCGCTCCTGAAGAACCTTATCCTGTCGCCACCATCAAATATTTTGAACATTTCTTCTCTTGAGTTTACGAAGCTGGTTATTTCAGGAACATGATAATCCTCAAATCTTCTAATGGTTGTTTTTATGTATTTCCTGGGAGAAAGAGCATGGGTATATCTCTTGGAGACGGTTGAGAATGCAATTCTGAAATTAGATGGCATTCCGCAGGATTTGTAAATTGTCTGTTGAGTTGAGCAGAACTTCTTTACCTCTTCCTTTGCGCTTTCAAGAAGCTCCAACAGGTGCTCCTGATTTTTGTCTTTCAAGTCGTAGTTCCAGAACCTGATGTAGTCTTTTGCATAGGTAAAGAATCTTTTAGTATGGGGCTTATTGAGGTCATTAAGCCGTTTGAAGTATTCATCTGCTTTCTTTTTCTGCGTAGAATTTACTTTGAATAGGGTCTTGGCTGTTCTCATTATAAGGTCTCTGAACTCATTATTATTTGTACTCTCCCTGAAGAACCTGTTTACGTCAATGGCAATGGTGGTATTGGCCAGGGCTAAGCCAATAGTTTTTCCTCTTATATTCTCCTCATAATCCTTCCATTCGTTTTCAGGCAGGGTGTATGGCCCTGCTTTGCCAATAATGATTGGAGCATCATGTATTTTCTTGTTATGAATGTTGAGCTTTATTTCTTCTTTTGAAAGGTCAGATATTATGTTTTTGAAGAGTTTATCATGCATTTTCAGTTCTTTGCTGTCAGCCTTGAATATTAATGAAATATTTTTAGGCCTTACCTCTAAAAGAGTTTTAACAAAATCATAGATTTTGTCATCATCAGTTATGTTCTTTACATCGATTATGATATTGACTATTCTCTCCTGGTCTTTTGTGTCAATATCAAGCTTTTTTGCTATTTCGCTGAGATTATCAGGACTGTTATTCTGTATTATATGCTCGAAGTTGTTAAGCCCGAGGGCATCATTTACTTCTGAAAAACAGCTATAAATCAGCTCATAGAACTTGTTAATGCCGGTGAAGTTGGCGCTCTCAAGGAGTATACAGTTAATTTTGCTCACCCAGCTTTCTGGATCAAACTTGTGAACAATTCCCTTGGCTTCGTACTCTTCTATTAAGCTGGTTGATATGGTTGGTTTTGAAAGGACTATTCTCCTATGTTTTTTTTCAACCACGATTTCTCCCTGCTCAATGTTAAGGCTGAAATACTTTTCTCCCTTGCCCTTGACAGAGCTTATTTTAAGCACTCCTTCATCCACGAGCTTGTTGAGGTGATAGAGTATTTTCCTGTGAAGCTGGCCTTTTTTACTCTTAGCCAGAGCAGCAGTTTTTTTATCAGAGAATTCGTTTTCAATGCCTCTTATTATTCTTGAGTATTCTTCTGGATGGGCTTCTCTCACAATCTCTGTGGTGGGTATTTCTCTGAGAGGCTCCTTCTTGAATTTGTTCAAAATCCTTTGCTCAATAGGGTTCATTTGTTTCTTCACCGTTCAAGCTTGTTATAGACGAGAGGGAATGCAATCAAATTTATAAATATTGCTGTTTCAGGGGTGTTTCAGCGCTCTAACCGTATTTTTTGTCAAAAACCTATTCTGTTTCAGAAAAAACCATTTTTATGATAAGCCAATCCTGATTTTATTCATAAGAAATGCAAACTTTCTGTGTTGTTTCAGGAAAATCCTGAAGCAAACGCTTTTTATTGTTAAAAAAAGTTTATATGAACAACAATTATTCATCTTTCTTAAAAATACCCGGGGGTTGAAAACATGCTGAGAAAAACTGACCTTTTATTTCTAACCTTTCTACGACAGAATGCAAGAGAAACCCTTACCAGGATTAGCAAGAAAACAGGCATACCTATCAGCACCCTTTATGACAAGTTAAGACAGCAGGAGAAAAGCCTTATCATGAAGCACACAACGCTAATAGACTTTACCAAGCTAGGCTATAACTCAAGAGCAAACATAATGCTTTCAACTGCTAAAGAAGATAGAGACAAACTGAGAAGCTATTTGAAAGAGCACTCAAGCATTAACAGCCTCTATAAAGTGAATAATGGCTATGACTTCATGGCAGAAGGAGTGTTTGAGAATGTCAAGGAGCTTGAGGATTTCATAGAGGAGCTTGAGGAAAAGTTCAATCTACAGGAGAAAAAAGTGTTCTTTATTATAGAAGATGTTAAGAGGGAGAATTTTTTATCAAGGCCAGAGCTTTTGCCTGCCGTGAAGATGAACGCAGAATAGACTGGACCATTAGTCCAGCAACGTAGTAATCACAGGCTTATCCCTTACAATAACCGTATGCTCTGCCTGGCTTACAATTCCGTGAGCTTTGTCAGGTAAGGGAGCAAATTCGTGCAAGACTCCGAGGTTCTTTAATTCTCTCAAGGCAAAGCTGGTCTTTCCTAAGCCATGCTTCTTTACCAGCCACCTGTGGGCAAAGGGCAAGCCATTGTAGTGCTCCAAGTCCTTAAGCACTTCCCTGGTCATAGGGCTTCTCACGGGCCTCATTTCATCAAGAGCATATATTGTCGGGTTGCTGCTCTCATAAATAACTCCTGCGCCTGTGGTTGCAAAAGGCTCAATGGCAATAACCTGGTCTTCCTCAAGCACTTCGTCGCTGCCAGTATCAAAGTTAGGCACGCTAGGCTTGTCATGGATTATAAACTGGGCAAGCCCATGACCAGAAAGGTTCCTCACAGGAGAAAAGCCTCTCTTTGTAATCTCAGCATGAATGATTTTTCCAATCTCGCTCAGCCTCACTCCGGGCTTAATTATCTTAAGGGCAGAATTCAAGGCTTCCCTGCTAGCCTCTGCAAGTAGCTTGAGATTTTCATCATTCCCAAGAACAACAGTGCACGCAGTGTCTCCTACAAATCCATCAATCTGCACGCCAACATCAAGCTTGGCAACATCTCCTTCCTTGAAAACAGTCTTGTCATCAAAATCAGCGCAGTAATGGGCAGCAATGTCATTAAGGCTTATCTGCGGAGGAAAAGCAAATTCGCCACCTAGCTCAACAATCTTTTTTTCAACAGCTTCTGTGACTTCAAGCATGCTTGCGCCTACTTTTATCAGCTTCTTCCCATATTCCAAGGCTTGGGCAGCAATCCTGCCAGCCTCTACATAGCTATCAAAAGTTTCCTTGTCCATCTTCATAGGGCCTAGAGAACTAGGAGAGTATAAAAAATTAACTCAAATAAGGTTCAATTACTTTCCTAATTTCTTCCATACTTGCTGGCTTTTTTAAAACAGGCACAGGTTTGTAATCTTCTTTACTTAGAGAAATATCAAGCACAGGCATAAGTTTTTCAATGCATCCAGTAGTTATAATGACCTTCTTCTGCTGTTCTGGATTAATACTTCTTAGTGCCTTGTAAAAATCAATTCCATTCATCCCAGGCATTTGGTTATCAGTGATTATGAGGCCATATCCCCTTTCTGCTTTTGCTTTTACTTTTTCAAGAGCTTCAATCCCATTAGATGCAGTATCAATGACGTACTTTCTGCCACTCAGGATTACTCCTAAAACCCTCAGACTTGATCTAAGCATACTATTGTCATCATCCACTAGCAAGATTTCTAATGACTTTTCTTCGGTTTCTAAGTCGGTTTTTAACATCTTATCCTCCCATTCTGCTTCATGGAGCTTTGTTAGGATAGCCACGATAAGTAATTGTTGAATCAGGACCATGCTCAAGGACGGTTCTCGCATCGAGTATAATCATCCTAGGTTCCCACCTATTCCTGCCGTACAAGAATTTTATCATAAATGCAGAGATAATTTTCCGAGCTTCATCATCTTCTTTTTTGTAGCTAAAGAATACACGTTTAGTTTTGGTGTCTAAACTAGCTGTTATTAAAGCTTTAGCTTCAGAAGGCTCTTTCCATTCATGATTGCCGCCATTATTCTCGCCATTATTCATGTCTATATCGGTGCCATTGTTTGATTTCCGCTTGTAAGGAAACACTCTCATTCTTGTAGCGTCCGGTGTAAAAGAATCATTAGGGCTTTCTGTTACTCTTATTGTTTTATTTAGTAACTTTGCTTTTTTCTCTTCTTCTGTTAATTCTATCTTTTTTTCAGAATCCATGAATTCCCGATAGGATTTCACATATAAGCTTAGCTCATCATCTATGAGCTTTGCATAGAACTTCGAAAATGCCTTCTCAAAGCTATCCACATTAGGTTCATGTTCATCCTCGAAAAGCTCTCTGTCATATCTAAAAGAGAACATACGATATTTTCCAGTGTCATTTCTATTGACCTTATTAAAGTTATAATAAGGAGGGTTAGAAGCGCTTCTATGAACCGGTAAGAACCATTCTGCTTCTTTTAAGGCAGCATCTATCCTACTTTCCAGTTCTTTTTTATTCTCAGGTTTCATTATTCACTCCCTCTCCTTTTCTTACAGGGTTTAATAAATTATCGCTACTACTACTCTTTTTATCTGTTCAAACCTTATCTTACCAGGATCATTGATTGGGTTATTGTCGCCTTTGAGCACAAAGTATGTGCCTTTGTCATCTTGCCCTTTGAACACAACCCTGTGTATGATTGTGCCTTCTGCATATTCTGACTTATAGGCCACAATGTCTCCGACTTGGATTTCGTCCTCTGATTTTGGGATCATCTCAATGGCATGTGTTCCTGCGTCAATTACAGGGTCCATGGAGTTGGTGTCTGTGAATGAAGCCCATTCTGCTCCTTTGATGTTGAGCACAACTTTTTCATTAGTCACCAGGATCTGGTCTTCAGCCACCCTGTTTAGTGGTGATGCAACTTCGTTTCCTGTCTCGTGTAGCATTGATAATGCTCTGCTAAGAATATTCTGTGTTTGGTACTCATATCCGCCTACGCCATTGTTCTCTGGCAACTGCAGATCTTCTTGCGCTGACGCATAATATGAGTATATGTTTGTGGCTATAACTCCTAGAAAGAATACGCATATTATTAACAGCATCTTCTTTATCATAATATCCCCCGAATTCAGGATATTATGGCGTCTGTTATTTATAAATCTTTCGATATTTTGACTACTAAGAAGTAGTTATTAAATTTAGTTGTAATCAAACTTAAAGCTCTCAAATAGAGTCTTGGCTTCTTCAATGAACTTGTCCTCGAGAGCGGTGTCAATAATAGCGCCTGCAGCCAATTGATGGCCGCCAGCTTCTCCTCCAACCCTCTCAACAAGCTCAGACACAATGCTCTTCAAGTCCACGCCTTCAGGATTTCCGCTAACTCTTAAAGAAACCTTAGTTGTATTGTCAGGGTTGCGAGCCATGCTAAGAACAAAAATATTCTCTGCAATCTCATTGTTCTTGGAAATCATGCTGGCAATAGTCCCGATCATGGTTGAAAGTACATTATTCTTGGCATTAATGATGATGTAATTGCTTCCCTTGATAATCCTGTCAGACTTTTCCTTGGAACTATGCTCCTTATACCAGTTCATTGAACTAACAATCTCCTTTTTGTAATCCATCAGGCTCGCAATTGCTTTTGTTCTCTGCTTCTTGTCACCCAGGCAAGAGCCAATGCCAAGAGAAGAGTTATTCATCCTGCCGCAAGAGTTCAGAAGAGTAGAGAATTCTTTTGCGTCCCTGAAATGCCCTGGCTTTTCTTCTTCAAGAATATAAACATTGGTGAAAACATCCTCAGGATTCTTAACCCCCCCAGTCTGCCTTTTCATCACGATGCCTGCAATCAATCTTTTTTTCTCGTCATCACTTAAGTCTTGGAAAGTTCTCCATCTGCCTTTTCCCTCAATAGGCTCAATATTAAGCCTTTTCAAGAACTGAACAGCTCCTGACTCGCTCCCAGTAACTCTTGGAATTGGCAGGTCAGAGCTGTACTCCAATAATTTGATGATTGAGCGCGTCTGCAAGCCAAAAAGTTTTAGTCCTTTTTCAATTCTTATTTTTCCAGTCTTAACAGCAGCATCAATGATAAGCTTGTTCAATCCCTTAAAGCCATTCTTTTCCTGAACATCACCAATTGCTCCTATAATTGCAAGATAAGCCAAGTCCTCGTTATCCTTATCAATTGTTTTTGCAAAGAAGAAGCACACGCCAGCAGCACTAACCTCTGAAAAATCATCAAAGCCAAAGCCATGAGGATTAAGATGAATAATATTCTCGTCTGGCTTTCCTTGGATTTCGTGATGATCCAGGATAAAGATTTTCTTGCCCTTGAAATGCTGGTTAAGAGATTTTAACTGGCCAGAACCCAAGTCGCAGAAGATGTAAACATCATAATCCTCCTCTGAAAGCCCTTTTGCATCCTCATCCTTTAGCTGGTGCAGAATGCAGAGGGAATAGGCAAGGTTCTCTCTTTCAAGAACTTTTATCATTATGCTGGCAGCTGTTATGCCATCAGCATCAAGATTGCTGATAAGCTTTATAGTCTTGGACTTGTCTATTGCCTTAAAATCCTCAGCAGCCCGGTTAAGGGCTGCCTCAAAAATTTCTAACTTAGAGCCAGGCATACTTATTCCACGACCAGCTTGATCTTCTCAGGATCATACTTCCAGTTAAGAGGAAGCCTTCCTGTTCTCCTGTAATATTTGGTAAGCCTCTTAATCTTGGACTCTGTAAGTATTAATCCTGTCTTGGCAGTCATGTCCTGCTTGTTATCTCCAAGATGCTTTCTTATGAAGACAGCTTTCCTAATCAATGCCATCAAGTCTTCAGGCACTTCCTTGCTAAGGTTTTTCTCCTTGAGAATCTTAGTAATGCTCTTCTTCACAATAGTTTTGACATCAGGGATTCCGTACTCATCCCTAAGATAAATTCCTATTTGTGAAGGGCTTTTACCTTCCTTTGCAAATTTCACAATAAGGAACTCTATCTCTTTTGGCTTGTATTTAAGCCAGCTAGGAACAACCTTTTTGCTAGGCTTAGTGCTCCTGCTCTTACCCCTCGCTCCTGAATGCATACGTGCCATATTAATCTGCCTCCTTGTTTGTACTAGTTTATCTTTTTATTTTTCTATTTATTCTGTTGAAACAATAAGAATTAGCCTTATGTTCCAGCATGAACAAGCCTTACGACCGATTCATCTATCAGTGTAAAAAGAAGAGAAAAAAGGTTGTTTATAAAGTTTTTGACAGCCTGACAGCTTACCAGCGCCAACCATATCCGCCGTAATAATTGTTATAGCCGCCGTAGTAACTACTCCCCCATCCGCCGTAATAAGATGGTCGGTAGTAGTTGTATGTTGGTCTGTACCAGCTAAAGTAGGATGTTGGCCTGTACCAGTTGTATGAGTAAGTTGGTCTATACCAGCTGTACCAGCCATATGAGTAAGTTGGCCTATAATTGTACTGTCCGCCGCAAGGATACCATCCGCAGTTGTAATTGTAATAATTGTAATAATTGTAATTGTCATGATTATCATTATCATCGCAGTCTCTATGGTCGTGCTCGTCACAGCCAGCTGCTACGCAGATTGATGCTGTCAGTGCAATGATTAATCCTAAAAGAACCAATATTATTGCTTTATTGCCTTTCATTTTCATTCCCCCTTCAAAGTAGTGATGGGTAATGTTTAGATATATTTAAATTTTTTGATAAACCTGGTAAATCAGTAAAATAATGCTAGAATTCATCCTTTGATTGTTGCATAGCCAATCAACCTGAACCTGGTGCCTACTTTCCTGGAAATAGTGACCTTGTCAGTAGCATCAGCGCAAAGAGGAATCTTCAGCTTGCACTTAACCAGATTCTTGCTAAGGTCATAAACAAAGCCAGTGCTTCTTCCACCGTTAACATTCAACAATAGTACTTCATTCATCTTAATAGGATCAACAGCAAGCTCTTCCTGGCTGCCCACAACTCTCTCAAGAAGATGCACGTCAAGAATCAAGTCATACCACACTTTCGGGAGCTTATCAGGCAGGCCTACAACATTACCTACTAGGCTGTCAGAATGCACAACACTAGGGTCAAGAGCTGTTTGTATTGCAACACTGCCGCCAGGGCCAAGCTCATCAACAACAGTCCCTCCGGTCATGCAACTAACAATTGTGGTGAAAATTGATTTAGCAACTGTCTTGTTCATCTCTTCTGTAATCCTTCCGGGCTTAATCTCAATCCTGTCGCCAGTTCTTAATTTTCCCCTGACAATAGCTCCTCCAAGCACTCCGCCTTTTAATTGTTCAGGAAGAGTTCCTGGCTTGTTAATGTCAAAACTCCTTGCTACGAGCAAGAGAGGCTCTGCATCAGGGTCTCTAATGGGTGTTGGAATATTATCCTCAATTGCCTTGATTAGCACGTCAACATTAACTGCGTGCTGGGCACTGAGCGGGATAATAGGAGTATGCTCATAATCTGTTCCTTTTAAGAAATCTTTTATCTCCTTGTAATTCTTCAAAGCCTTTTCCTTGGTAACCAGGTCAATCTTGTTCTGCACTACAACAACATGCTTTATGCCTGCGATTTTTAATGCAACAAGATGCTCTCTTGTCTGAGGCTGAGGGCAAGGCTCATTAGCAGCAATTAATAGCAAAGCTCCGTCCATGATTGTTGCTCCGCTAAGCATGGTAGCCATGAGGCTCTCGTGCCCAGGAGCATCTACAAAACTTACTTTTCTTAAGAATTTTGTAGGAACATTATGTTTTTCACAGGTTTTCTTAGTAGTATAAGCTTCAATTCCTTCGCATAAAGGGCATTTCCTGAAAACACTGTCAGCATAGCCTAATCTGATGGTGATTCCTCTCTTTACTTCCTCAGAATGAGTATCAGTCCATTTACCAGTCAGCTTCTCTGTCAGAGTTGTTTTTCCATGGTCAACATGGCCAACAAGTCCAATGTTAATGACAGGCTGAACAGTCTCTGGAATTTCTTTTTCTTCTGCGCCTGTGGCCAATGAAATTTCTTTTTTTTCAGAAAAACTTTGTTTTCCAAAACTTTCTGTTTTGGACTCAGAAATCTTAGATTTCTGCATTTCTGGAACAGCAAGCTTTTGCTTGCTTGTTTCTTTTTTAGCTGCCTCTTTCTTAACTTTTTCGTGCCCCGGAGTGACCCTATCTTCTGCTTTCTCTTTCTTCTTTCTTCCCGCGGCCTTCTTAGCGTGAACTGCAGCAGATTCAGTTGTTTCTGTGCTTCCTTCCTCTATTTTTTTCTCAACTTTTTTCCTTGGCATTTGAAGAATTTGAAAATAGACGTAATATATAAAGGTTGTTGTGGATTTGATAAACAAAAACAAACATAATCTTTATAAATGGCTGCTTTTTCTTTTCATGAATCATGACGCAAGTATTAGCATTCAACAGATGGGACTGCTCTGGAATAAAAGTTCAGGATCCGGGATTGATAAGATACCTTAATGTTAATCCAGTAATTGTTCCGAAGACAGGAGCAAGGTATGCTGGCAATAGGTTCCATAAGTCAAAGCTATTCATAGTTGAGAGGCTGGCTAACAGAGTTATGAACCCGGGCCACAAGGGAAAGAAGCACTACAGGACCAGCTATCACTGCACAGGCAAGGGAGTTAGTGCTTTAAAGATAGTTGAGGATGCATTGAAGATTATTGAGCAGAGAACCAAGAAGAATCCTGTGGAAGTTCTTGTCAAGGCAATTGAGAATGCTGCTCCAAGAGAAGAAATCATAACAATTGAGTACGGAGGAGCAAGGTACCCTAAGGCAGTTGAAATGGCTCCTCAACGAAGAGTTGATGTTGCGCTCAAGTTCTTTGTGCAAGGAGGCTATCACAAGGCATTCAACAGCAAGATTAGCGCAGAGGAAAGCCTTGCCAGGGAGATAATTAACGCTTACAACATGTCTGCGGAATCCCTTGCAATTTCTAAGAAGTTCGAAGTAGAAAGACAGGCTGATGCTTCAAGATAAATAATCAATCTTAATTATAAATCATCAACATTAACTACAGCTTTCCTTATCTTCTCAGCTTCATCATAAGCTATTCTTGGGCATGCTGTGTTCACAAAGCATTCAATAAACGGGAAGTTCTCGAGCTCTGCAAAGTCAATTGTGTCAAATAGCAGAAAATAGAAGTTCTTGTCAGCATATTTTTTTTCCAATGCATAGGCTTTTTTTAGTTGCTGCTGTCCTGGCTTAGTGCTTATTAATACTCCAATCTCTTTGCTGCTCATGAACTTTAACAATGCGCCTTTTACTTTCTTGTTCATATCCTCAACATCTTTTGGTTCAAGCTTGAAATGTTTTTTAGAAAAAGGATTATAAGCAAAAGCAGGTTTATGGTTTTTCAACACCAATGCTTTTGGGTGGAACATTCCATCTCCAATATATACGAATGCATCAAAATCTTCTGAAAACTTCTTTATGTTGCATCCGAGTAATTGTCCTGGATACTTAGTATGCTCTGTTTTAAGCAAAAGAACCTTTCTGCCTTTTTTCTCCAGCTGCCTTTTTATTCCTGCAACGCTGTCAAGAAACTGCACTGTTGTGAAAAGAGCAATTCTTTTAGGCAATAACTCTATTACTTCATCAGGCAGCTCAAACTGTCCCTTGTACTTGGCTTCTATGAAAAAGGTCTTCATGGGGTTAGAGAACTTTAACTTGCTTTTTAATGTTTCTTTCTTCACTGCATAATTGTTCCGAATTATTTATATACCTCTGTTTTTATTATACTGGGTATGGCTGAACTTCAGAAGACTCTGGGCATTGGCACAATCATTGCTCTTACTCTAACTTCTCTTGTTGGAACAGGCATGTTCCTCGCTACTTCAATAGGAGCTAAGTACTCTGGCAATGGGGTTGTTATTGCCTGGGCTATTCTCTTGATTGTGGGGCTTTATGTTGCTGCTTGTTTTGGAGAGCTAATAGCTATGTTTCCAAAGTCAGGAGGAGTTTATGAATTCGCAAAAAAGGCCTATGGAAGGTTTTTCTCTTTCGTAGTGGGCTGGGTTTCCTGGCTGGTTTCGACAATAACTATTTCTGTTCTTATAATCGCTGCTCTTGAATTTTTGCCTGTGCAAGGGCTTTCAGGAATTGTTAAGCTGATTGTGGCAATTGCCCTGATAATAATGATTAATTTCATTGCTTACATGGGAGTTGACGTGAGCGGTGCGCTCTTGATATTTTTTGCAGTTGAGACTGTTCTCTTGCTGCTCTCGCTCACAATTCCTGGATTTTTGCATATTGACTGGGCTGGCTTTACTCCTTTTCTTACCAAGCCTTTTACCTGGGTTTTTGTATCTATGTTCTTCATGGTAGAGTCATTGATGGGATGGGAATCAGCATCTTTCCTTGCAGAGGAGACCAGAAATGCTGAGAAAGTAATACCCCGTGCCTTAATCATAACAACATTTATCTCAGGATTATTGGGTTTGTTATTTGCCTTTGTTTCTGTTGGGGTTATTCCATTGGCTCAACTGGTTAATTCACCAGTTCCTGTACTCGATCTGGCAGCCAGGCTTTTTACTTCTCAGCAAGTTCAGATAGTGAGCTCTGGCATATTGCTTGCCCTTATTGGCAGCGTTGCTGGCGCTGTAATATCAACACCAAGACTATTACAGGCTATGGCGCGTGACAAGCTCTTCATAGGCCAATTAGCAGCTATTCATGAAAAGAGAAAGACTCCTTATAAGGCCATCATTTTCCAGGCAATTGTCTCAATAATAATAGTCATTATTGCATTTGGCACTTATGATTCCCTGCTCGGTATGTTAACACCCCTGGCGTTAATAATGTACATTACCGTGCTCTTAGCAGTGACTATCCTTAGGTATAAGATGAAGAATGTTAATCGAACCTTTAAAGTTCCTTTTGGAAAGACAGGGCCTGTGCTGGTGGCTTTATTATATCTCGGAGTTGTGGTTATATGGCTTCTTAAAGTACCAGGCGCATTGAACCTTTTCAGGATAATAATTTCGTTGGTAATCTTTGGCATACCGATTTATCTTTTGTTAGTCTTTTTATACGATCCTGAAGCTATTGTTAATTTTTCAAATTATTTTTCGAGATTAACTCTTTGGTTTGAGAATGTTATCCTGCCTAAGCGCATTAGGAATAATATAATGGGCTTGTTCAAAGACTTGGAAAGAAAGGTAGTGCTGGAGTATGGGGCAGGAGTTGGCACACTTACCATGCACCTTGCAGAAGCAGTTGGCCCTCAAGGCAAGATATATGCTACTGACCTGAGCCACAGGAATATTCATCTCCTAGAAAAAAGGCTTGAGAAGAAAGGCATAACGCATGTCACTGTGATTCATGATGAACACCAGGTTAATAGGATTCATCCGTCAATTGAAAATGTGGATTTTATATTCAGTGTAGGCATGATGAGCTATATGCAGGATGTTAGGAAGATTCTCAAGCAGATGAACCGCATATTGCCAGATACTGGCAGGATATGCCTGGTGGAGTATGTTAATTTCTTCAGATTCCTGCCTGATGTAGAATGGCTCTCTGATACTGGCAAGTTAAGAAGTATATTCAGGGAGGCAGGCTTTTCTGTAAATATTGAGAAGAAACACGGCTTTCTGTGGAATTATCTTTTCATATACGGAATAAAATCAGAAAGAGACGTTCCATTTATTTAGTCTTTAATCATAAGTTAGTTCTGGCTTCCTTGCTGGTCCAGATATTCCAGAAGCCCAAAGTATGCTTCTGCGCATTCTCTGCAATAAGTGTTCTTAGGCAATCCTCTCATGCAGAACTCTGCCTTTGCACTGCAGATTATGCAAGAGGGATTATTCTTAGGACTATGATTGGGTAATACTTCCTCCTCGTTCTCCTCAAGCTTCTTTTTTTCTGTGACGGCCATGAAAATGAAGATTTGCTGTGGATAAATAAAAAAGTGCAGTGAATTTATCATTATAGAATAAAATAATATTTAAATTTTTTTATAGAGAGTAGAAGCATAACTATATAAATACTGAATTCATTCTCAGTAACGCATGGCACAACCGCAGAAGAAACCCTATAGACCAGAAGGGGAAGAGATAATTACTAGTGTAAGGCTGCCCAGGGATAATGAGGTTTTTGGGATTCTAGACAGAAGATTAGGAGGCAGCAGGTGCCAGGTGAGATGCCTTGACGGAAAGACCAGGATTTGCAGGATACCGGGCAGGCTTAAGAGAAAGCTCTGGGTGAGAGAAGGAGACCTGGTTCTAGTAGAGCCCTGGGAATTTGGCGGAAACGAGAAAGGAGATATCGTTTACAAGTACAGGCCTTTGCAGGTTGACTGGCTAAGAAGAAAAGGCCACCTTGGAAAGTTAGAAGAAATGGATGAGTTCTGAGCGCGCCTGCGGCCAATTATTTATTTTATTATTATATTGCAATTTACTTAAACTTATTTTTTGGTCCTCACTCGGCGGACAGCCTTTTTATCATTTTTATTGTTTTCTGTAAAATCACTTCTCAGAATAACAATTATCAGCCATATCACTCCAATAAATATGCATGAGTCTGCAAGGTTGAAGACTGGCCAGAACTTGAAATCTACGAAATCAACTACAAAGCCCCTGAAGATTCTGTCAATGAGATTGCCGAGAAGGCCAGCCACTATGAGAACAGCAGGGAGAACCTGCTCTTTTCTTTTTCTTATATAATCAACATTCACCATGATTGCTCCAAGAACAATCAGGCTAACCCATACCAGAAGAGAGTTCTTGCCCTGCAGAATGCCCCAGCTGGCGCCTGTGTTAGTCACAAAATGAAAAGCAACAATTTTCAAATCAATGAAAAGCCTTGTTCTTTCAAAAAACAGCTTTAACACCTGGTCTAATACTATCAGGCCAAAAAGAATTATGCTGTTCCTTGTGAATGCTTTCATAGTAAGAAATAAGAATTTTCTATAGAATAAAAACTTTCCTATAATCAGTAATTCCACTTATTACCTGGTGTAGAATTCTCACCTTCTGCTATTCTCTCAAGCCTCTTGAGCCTTTGGCTCATGGAATCAAGCTCTGCTTTTATAGCATCAAGTTTTGCGCTTATGAGCTCCAGGTCCTTGCCAAAGGTAATATCCCCAAAACTCTGCTGCTGAGCTTGGTAAGGCTGGGCTCCAGCAGGCACTCTTTCAAAGCCCATCTGCTCTGGAGAAAAGCCACCAGCAGGCCCTCCTGCGCCAGGATTACCATAATCCATTGGCTCTCCATAGCTGCCATCAGGGCTTCCTAAAGGCTGATTAAAATTAGGATTAGCACCAAATGAGTTTGCCATTTCATCTATGCCCAGGTCATCTTTTTTTCTACCAAAGATCTTGCCTAGAATACCCATCAGCCACCTCTTTTTTGCTAATCTTTGTTATTATTCTTGTTTTAGTATAAAAACTTTTCTTATGGAATCTTTTTAAGCCCACGGCAGGTATTTTATTATTTTAAAGCTTATAGTCTCAGGATAAACTGTGATTTCCTTTTTCTTGAAACTCTTTACCAGGTCTCCTGGCTTTTGATGCGTGAAATAATTTGAGAGCAAGGCAGCAAATAAGTAGCCTTTGAACTTCTCCTTGTCGCCGTAAAAGCTCTCAAAGGTTTTTTGCAATGATTTTTCGCTCATATCATAGTTTTCATCTAATTTTTTAGCCAGCACATTATAGGGGTCATCATTCATGATGATGTTAAGCAAGTCTCCCTCATTTAGCTTAATATCAGGCCCGAGATTCATGGTGTAGGGCTTGTTCATGACAACTGGCTTGAAAATAAATAACCTGCTGCTTTTATTAAGCAGGGTTTCATAGCTTTTGTTATTTAGAGCCTCATTGCTCTTCTCTATATCATCGCTTGTGAAATAGCCAAAGCTATCAATAGTAAGAGTTATGTTAGTCATTGGCTTAAGGATTATTGCGCTATAAAGCTGCTCATTCTCATACAGCATGAAAGTATTGTTCCCTTCTTGAAAGCCTTTTTTCAGGCTTTCCATATCCTTATAAGTCAAGGCTGTTAGCAATGCCAGAACAACTATTGCCCCAAGCAATACCTGGACTACTATCTTCAATCCCTTGCCAAGAGCCCGTGTTGCAAAATAAACAACCACTGCTCCCACAATGATGATAATGATAGCATTTAAATCCAAATAAGCACCTCTTACTATATTATCCCTTATTTGTTATTATAAACTTTTTCTATTTTTATAATTTTCACAGCTTCATCCTGTTGAAAGACCATGTGCCAACAAGAATCAGGACTATGTCAAAACCGATAACAATCAAGAAATTAGAGATAAATGGCATTGATGAAGTATGGATTATTACACTTCTAAGCCCGTCCACTGCATAGGTTGCAGGATTGATGTGAGTAAGCACCCGCATCCATTTGGGTAAGTTAGTAAGAGGATACAATGCACCTGATAGGAGAAAGAGCGGATAGACTGCAAAGCTAGCTACAAGGCCAAACCCTTCAGGGCTTTCCATGAAAGAGCCAATAATAAGCCCAAGGCTGACCAAGCCAAGAGCAAGGGCAAACAGCATGACAATAGTAAGCAAAACGCTTACAAAAGTGAAAGGTATGCCGAGGAAAATACCAATAATCAGCAGGATGCTTGCCTGTACCAGTGAATCGCTCATGCATCCGAGCACTTTACCTGTAAAAATAGTTGTTCTTGAAAGCGGGCTAATCAGCACTCCTTTTAGAAAATCAATTTTCTTGTCCCATACAAGATATGCTCCATTAAACAAAGAGCTGAAGATAATGGTCATTGCAAGAAATCCTGGAAATATGAAATGATTATAGTTGCCAGGGACTGTGGCAATTGAGCCAATGCCTTCTCCGAATATAAAAAACCAGAAAAGCGGCAGGAATAGTGCAGAGACCAGCCTGCTCTTTTCTCTTAGGAATACTTTTATCTCACGATACCAAATAGCATACACGCCTTTTGCAATTTTCCTAATCTTGCTTTGCCTGTCACTCATTTATTCTGTCTCACTCTAGTATAAGTTCTCAGCTGTTCCATCTCATCTCCTGCTTGCTCTCTAATCTCCCTTCCTGTGTAATGTAGGAATACATCATTCAGGTCAGGAGAATGGACTTCAACATAATCAACTTCTCCAGCAATCTGCAATAGTTTCTGAAGGTTCTTTGCAGAATTCTCAACAGTCAGCTGCACAAAGCCATCTGACTTTCCAATCTTCTTTACAAATGGAAGCTTTTTGAGCTTGTCAAGGAAAAGGTTTTTTCCTTTAAGGCATACAGTGTCCCCTTTCAATGCTCGCTTCAGGTTTTCAGGAGAATCCAAGGTAATAATCTTGCCATGGTCAATGATGGCTATCCTGTCGCACAGTTTTTCAGCCTCTTCCATGTAATGCGTGGTCAGTATGATAGTCATCTTCATCTCTTTAGCTAATCTTTCTATGTATTCCCAGATTCTTTCCCTTGTCTGAGGGTCAAGCCCAAGGGTTGGTTCGTCAAGGAATAATATTTCTGGCTGGTGAAGGAGCCCTCTGGCAATCTCCATCCTTCGCCTCATGCCTCCAGAATATTTCTTCACAATATCTTTTTTTCTCCCCTGCAAATCAACAAGAGCCAGTACCTTTTCTATTTTCTGGTCTATTTCTTTCATTGGAACATCATACATCAATGCATGAAGCTTCAGGTTTTCATAGCCAGTAAGCATCTCATCAGAGCTAGGGTCCTGGAAAACCATGCCAATTGACTCTCTCACCTTTGCAGGCTGAGTCAGAACATCAAAACCATTAACAGTTGCTTTTCCAGAAGTAGGCTTTAGCAAGGTAGAAAGCATCATCAGGGTTGTTGTCTTTCCAGCGCCATTAGGGCCCAGCAAGCCAAATATCTCCCCTTTTTTAATTGTCAGGCTTACCTTGTCAACAGCCAGTATCTTATCATACTTCTTTGTAAGATTGGTTATCTTAATGGCGTCCATTGGCAAAAAAAATCATCTCCTGTTTTTAAATTTTAGTATGAAAAACTGCTTTTGTGAAAAGTTTATAAACAATTATTTTTTCTTGCTTTGTTAATGGGGAGTGGACACCATGGATTTGAATGAATATCAGAGGCTTTGCAAAAAAACAGCCAAGCAGTTTGAAAACAAGGAAAAGGAGATTCTTACCTGGGGCTTGGGATTGACAGGGGAAGCAGGTGATGTTGCTGGATGCATCAAGAAAACTTTTGCCCACGATAATGACCAGAGGCAGGGAATAAGGGAAAATCTCGGAGATGCTTTGTGGTATGCTGCCATGATTTGTAATTTTTTTAACTGGGACTTTAACGAAGTTCTTGAGGAGAATATTAGCAAGCTCAAGAAAAGATACCCTGAAGGGTTTAAGATTGAGCATGCAAAGAGAGATGGCAAGAAAATAGACTGGAATGAAAAATGAACACTTTAATGTGGATAATCCTCGCAACAATTGTTGACGGATTGACAGGCTTGATTGGGGTTTTTTCCCTTTGGATAAAGGATAAATTACTTAATAAGCTGTTAATGATCCTCGTGGCTTTCTCTGCAGGCGCTTTGTTGAGCGGTGCTTTCTTTCACCTATTGGCAGAGTCTTTGGATTCTTTGCCTGCAATGCTTGTTTTTGCCTACATGATGATTGGCTTCATAATCTTTTTTATTGTTGAGAGGTTCCTGCACTGGCATCACTGCCATAAGGGTGAGAAGTGTGCAGTTCACCCAGTATCATACCTTGTCTTGATTGGTGATGGAATACATAATTTCATTGATGGAATAATTATTGGAGCGAGCTTCTTGGTAAGTGTTCATTTTGGGATAATCACGACCATGTTAATACTTGCTCACGAGATTCCTCAGGAACTAGGCAACTTCGCAGTGTTGGTTTATAGCGGCTTTGGCAAGACCAAGGCTTTGCTTTATAATTTCCTAGCCCAGCTCACTTGTGTTGTTGGAGGCGTTGTTGGTTTTTTCCTCTCTTCAAAAGTTCAGGGGGTTATTCCTTTTATCCTTCCTTTTGCAGCAGGAGGATTCATATATATAGCTGCGTCTGACCTGGTGCCTGAATTGCACAAGGAGCCTAAGCTTAACAAGCTTTTATTGTCATTTGCATTTTTTTTGCTTGGGATAGGAGTAATGGTTGGCATGAAGCTTTTGTTTGAGAGCTGAATAATCAGCAAAAAGAAAGCAATATTTAAAAATGAGTTTAAAAGACTGGCTGATAAAATGATGAATAAGCACAAATTTTTGGTCTCAAGTGTATTTTTATTAGTTATATTCTTGGGCTTGATGCCCTTTGCTTTTGCAGATGACGGCTATGTCTGCGGTATTTACTTCACAGGGATTGGCTGCCCTCATTGCGCCAATGCAAAGCCTGTAATTGATGAACTGCTCAACTCAACTCCTAATCTTGTGCTTATACGTTACGAGGTCTATCAGGAGAGTGCTAATGCTCCTGTGCTTGATGCATATGCATCTGCTTATGGAGTCAGGGCTGCTATACCGTTGATTATTTTTGGCAATGGTAGTTCTCTTCAAGGTGATTCTCCTATAATTAATGATCTTGCAGCAAGAGTGGCTTCTTTGCAGCCAAACAATCATTGCCCACTTATGAATGGCTCATCAGTAGGCTTTAATCAGTGCAACTTTTCATTATTGCCTGGAAAGCCAGAGGTCTTTGTGGGTTCAAGTAGTGTTCCTTTGAATGGCTCTTGTCAAGTGCCAGTTGAGAAGCCTCAGCTTACTCTTGCAAAAATATTATCCCTTGCAGCTGTTGATGCTGTTAATCCCTGCGAATTCGCAGTGCTCTTATTAATGCTTGTTTCAATCCTTAATTATAACCCTACAAACAAGAAAAAGGTTTTATTAGCAGGGCTTACCTTTGCCTCGTCTATTTTTATAATGTACTTTATTTACGGAATTATTATTGTTAAGTTCTTCCAGGTGATTCAGGGCTTGACTACTGTCAAGCTAGTGCTTTACAAGGTTCTTGCAGTTGCAGCCATAATCCTAGGATTGCTTAACATCAGGGACTTTATTAGCTATAGGCCCGGAAGAATGGCTACTGAGATGCCTGTGATGTTCAGGCCTAAGGTCAAAAAACTTCTTTCAAAAGTCACTAGCCCAGGAGGCGCTTTTATCGTCGGCATTTTTGTGACTTTCTTCCTTACTCCCTGTACTATGGGTCCTTACTTGATTGCGGGAGGAATATTGTCTTCTATTGAGTTTGTCAAGACTTTGCCCTGGCTTGCGCTCTATAATTTAGTGTTTATTTTTCCGATGATTATCATAACCCTGATTGTTTATGGCGGCTTGTCAAGTGTAGAGAATCTTTCTGGCTGGAAAGAACATAACATAAGATACATGCACCTGGTAGCCGGCGTAATAATGGTTCTCTTAGGATTGATTATGCTGTTCGGGTTGATATGATTTTGTTACTCTTTAGTGGTTAAAAATCGAAAGATTTAAATACTACTTCTGCCATATAAGAATCTATCATGACAAACATTCCGACAACAGAGTACCTTGATGAAAAGCTAGAGCGAAAAGAGAAATTAAGACGAGAAGCTCTCTTTTCGCGAGACCCTCTTTCTTACTACAAGCTATCTACAGCTTTAGGGCTTAATCCAGAAAACTTAGAGGATAAAGACCTATACGAGATAGGACAGGCAGAGATAGAAGCAAAAAAAATGAAACTAGAATCCAGAGTAAAAGAATCCCACAAATTGCTTGAAAAAGAATTTCTAACACGAGCAAAAGAACTAAATATTGACAGTTTCAGTGCTCATGCTGATGCTAAAAGAGGATTTCTGGAAGCATATTTCCCAGGAAGATTTGGCCCTAGAGGAAAACAAAAGCTCAGCAGATATGATGATGTTCAAGTAGGAGCTCTTTTCAAAAGCGTTTATGACTCCTATCTTAAGAAATATTCCTGCCAAGAATAATCTGATATTTCTAGAATTAAGTGAATTCAAACTCTATTTTATGAGCACAGCAGAAACTAAGCCTTCCTGGCCAGGCCTGCTAGTAACTCTTGCCTTTCCCTTAGAAGTCTCAATCACACTGCCCTTGGTAATGATGTTACGCCTGACAAAATGCCTGTTGGCAGGATTCTCAGCTACAGTCTTGATAGATTCAATAGTGTACTTCCTAGTCGCAGGATCAAAAAGATTAACCTTGTCAGCAAACAACAATCTTGTCTTAATGCCGCCACCCTTGGTCTTAGAAGTCTTAGCAACCTGCTCTCCAACCTTGGTATGAGTAGGCAAGCTGCCCTTCTGGGCTAATCTCTTGGGATGGCATGCAGTATATCTGCCGCCGCTGGATTTTCTTTTTGCTCTTCCGTGAATAACAACCATGCTTTCAAAGAAAAAACAAGGGCTTTATAAATGTTATTGTTAAGTCCTGCCTAAAAAAGAAAGCTTTATATGTCTCGCGCAATTTACGATTAATAAACATTAGCAATGGGGGAGTTGATGATGGAAGAAAAAGAGATTGGTAGGATTAAGAAGACAGAATCTACCAGTGTTGTTGTCAGGATTAATGAGTTCCAGGGTGCAGCCGGAGTTGATATAAGAGAATTTGTCGAAACAACCAAGTACACTGGCCTAACCAAGAAAGGCACTCGAATCCCGAAGAGTTTGTGGAATGATTTCAAAGAACTGATCAACAAGGTAGAATTCTGAAAAATTATTTTTAACGTGGCATATTTATTAATAAAGTGATATTAACACAATCTTTATAAATCAACCATAACTGCTCAAGAATATTTTAATTAACTTTTTAGGTGATAAAATGGAACCATCAAAAGCAAAGCTTTTGGGGTCCCAAAAAATCACAACAAGGTGATTTTATGGAACAATCAAGACCACTAGATGCCTTGAATAAGGCAAGGGATAAGAGAGTAATAGTAGAATTAAAGAACAACAAGCAGTACATAGGAAACCTGGAAGCATTTGACATCCACATCAATGTGGTTCTGAATGATGCAGAGGAAAGAGTTGATGGAGAAGTGAAGAGAAAGCTCGGGACATTATTTGTTCGAGGAGATACCATCACAATAATCTCAACTCAATAGGTAAAATTCAAAACATGTTCTTTAAGGTGATATAGGAATGAAAGGAACGCCATCAATGGGTAAGAAGTCAGGCAAGAAGACCCATATACGATGCAGAAGGTGCGGAAGAAGAACCTACCACACTAACAAGAAAAGATGCTCAAGCTGCGGCTATGGAAAGAGTTCTAAGATGAGGAAGTATAATTGGAGAAGGAAGAAGTAAGAAAACAATAACTTCTGATTTATCTTCTGAAAATAATACCCCGCGTATTTTACTTGCGCTACTATCTACGTAATAATTATATGTGTTGTTTGATATATTATACATGTTTATACTTATATATAGTATGGTGAGTTTTTTAATCAGGTATGCATAATTTTTTCTTTAAAGAATTTATTTTTGAAAAAATGAAAATCATTTTATTTTTTTACTTTCATTTTCCTTATGTTAGTTATTTTCTATTTAAATTTAAAGCTGTTCTAAATATTTGAGCATAACTTTTTTGCAAACTGAGTTAATCCATTTTTTTTTTATGTAAGTATTATCCATATCATAGCCCGTTTCAAAAAGCTTTTTAAACAAAGAAAATCCTCTGGCTTATACCTGATAACGCGGGGATGCCGGTAAACAAAAATCGCTAAGCGATTTTTGAATCGCCAGTCTTATAGCTGTCGAATGCAAAAATTCAATGTGCAATTTTTGGACCGCCATCCACAACAACATTGCAAGCAATTGGTGCGGGGATGCCGGAGTGGCCAATCAAAAATGGACACCATTTTTGGTGTTCCTTTGGGAACAATCAAAACTCAAAGGTTTTGGGTCAGACGGGACAGGTTTAGGACCTGTTGGCTTAGTGCCTACGAGGGTTCGAATCCTTCTCCCCGCATTTATCTTTTTTATAGGTATTTAGCATAACCTACTGTAGCTATACGATATATTATTATACTCTGATTTGCTCCAGATTCGCCCATTTAAAAGGAGGGCTTTGTAGTTACTTGATAATTAAAAACAGCTTATTAGGTCGAATTCAGAGGTTTCAAGCGTTCTAGAACTGTTTGCACCCATCACATACCTGATGTTGCGAAAACTTTATAAATAAAACTTGACTATGGGGTACATACGATTAGTTGACGACAGATATGAATGTATTAGGGCATAAAATATAGCTGTGGGAACAGTTATAGCGTAAACCTAATATATTTGTATGGGGATGACACCGACATAGTTAAGATAAATAAGATAAATTAAACACGGAGGTGTTTAAATTGAATATGCGAAAGACAGTAAAAAAGATAGCAGCTTTGGTTGCTGGAACAACCATGGTAGGAGCCACTATCATGGGAGCGATGGCATTGGACCTGAGTAACTACCCTGCGCCTTTCGTAACCAGTGGCGTCTTTGACGGCAAGATTGTAGTAGGATCTTCAGCCGCAACATCAGACGTTGTTGGTGCGATTGACGTAGCAGCTAGTTTACAGGCAGCCGCCACAACAACCACACAGATAGACATTCCTGGTGCTGCAGGAAAAGCAACAGTGACAGGAGACAGCTTTGAGTTCTCAACAGCTTCAGACATCCTGGGAATTGGAGAGTGGATTGGAGAAGTAAGGACCAGCCTTTTGGACACCGACCTCGACGCTCTGAAATCAGGAGTACTGACCACATCACAAGGTTCAACACCAGTGAAGCAGTACCTAAAGTTTGAAGAGG
>CAYGYA010000022.1:0-18420 GCA_964354085.1 uncultured Methanosarcinales archaeon | reverse complement strand
CTCGCTGTGGGGAAAAATCGGGCTCGGTCATCTAACACGGTTAGATGAAATTTCTGAAAATGCTAAAAACTCTGATGGAAAAAAGGGCAAAAGCTTATAAATCCTAAACCGCTTCCTTGAATAGAAGAGGTGATAATAGATAGTAATCACCTCAGGGATTAATTCTTGAGGAATTTATGGAGTGGTGTCAAATGCCAGAAGAATTAACTGATAAAGAAAAGCAATATTTAAGAGAACGCAGTTTTGAAATCATTTATGCTAAGCCAACAGAGGAATCATCTTTTCCTTACGTTGTCTTGAATAAGCTTCAAAACCAAATGCCTAATGCAGGAATTGTATATTGGAAAAACAGGAATAGCAGTGCTGTTTGTTTAGGTAAGATACACCATCCAAGCAACACCCCGGAAGATTCGCTGATAAAAACTATCGAAAAAGTTGTTGCTGAAAGAATGGATTTAGAAGGAGTTCTATTCACAACAAATCCTGGTGAACCAATAAAGGTTTTTGTCGCAGACGATGCTTGGAAACAAGTCGCTGAACAACTAGCAGCCAAATATAAGTGAGCTTTTGCCCTTTTTTCTTTATTCTTTAATTCAACTAGCTTCGCTTCTAAGACGCATTTTCAGAAACTCTTCGGAAACTGCTGTTTCCTTGCCGTTCCATCTCTGAAGCTCACCATGCTCAAAAAACTGTCGTTTTTTGTGCGATTCGCTTCGAGGGAACGGTCACCTAACATGGTTATATTCAATAAGCGGGTGGGCTAAATCAAAACTTCGCAAACATCCACTAAGAAATCTATAATAAAGGCGAAAGATTTATCTTCTATCAAATGGCAGAACTGCATAAGCCTGTTGAAGTAATTCTACAAACTTAACAGGACTTTTCCTTCTTAATTGTGCCTCGCTCCCCACGCCTTGCATCATAGTCATAAAATTAAACATTTGTCGCTTGTCTGCCTGAACATAAACACCATAAAGACCTTCATCCTTAGGAATAGCCACATAATTTTTGCTTTGATTGCTGCCAGACAAATCAACAGGCAAACCAAATGCTGCTTCTGCTTCCATTCCCATATACAACCTTGCAATAAAAGCGGCAGAATCATGCCTAACTGTTTGATCATTTAAATTACCAGCTTTAAAATTTCTCCACCAAAGAAAATCCTTAACCTTCTTATCTAAACCATATGCTCGCATACCAATCCACTTTATAGAACTACCATCACTATCAAGACTAGTATTCCCAAGCTCCAATAAATAACAAGGCTGAGGCATTTCTCCAATTTTCAATTTATCATCAATCGTTGCCATGCCACACAGAACTACATTTCATTTTATAAATCTTTCGCCAAAATAACTACTCCAGAGTTTGAACAAATAATGACGCCCACCCGCTTACTCTTCGCAAAACCTGCGGTTTTGCTCGTTGCCCCAGTCTCTGAATTTTCTGTGGTGTTTGCGCCTTTCGGCTCCAACCCCAGAAAATTCGAGGGGTCAAGAATCTAACATGGTTAGGTTCAATATTGTTTTGCGCCCTTACTTGTAGATGTTTTTTCGATGTCCTATTTCGAGGACTAGAATGGTAAGTTTATTCTCTTCAATCTCTAGAATTACTCTATAATCACCTACTCTTAATCTGAAATATGGGCAACCAACGAGTTTCTTGAGGTGAGGATAAGGTTTTATTCTTATCCTTTCAAGTGCCGATAGAACTCTTATTTGGATTTGTCTATCTAACTTCTTTAATTGATTCAGTGCTGTTTGAGAGTATATTAATTCGAAGATCATAGTCCGAGCTCTTTCTTCGCTTGTTCATGAGTATAGAACTTTCCTTTCTTAATATCTGCTCTTGCTCGTTCTATTTCCTTCTTAGTTTCATCAGAAAGTTCCATAGTATCTTCTAGCAAATTCCAAATAATCTCTTCGTAACTCTCTTTATCATACATCTTTCTAGTTTTTAATTTCTGAATTAAGTCTGTACTTACTTGAATTGTGGTTGCCATAGTGACTATATAAGTGGCTATATTTATAAATGTTTCGATTCTAAACGGGCGCAAAACAAAACTTCTCCGCTCCTCGCCCGCTGGCTGCGGTGCTCGACCTTTGCATGAGCGTTCGCTCCATCTCTCAAAACACTTTCGTGTTTTGTGGGGAGCTCACCTCGCAAAAGGAAGATAACATGGTTATATTCAGCTTCATCCTCGCTGTATTTTTGCATATGCCTTAAGAACAAGCTCTTCTACTCTAGGGCCACAAGCCTCGCAAGGCTCGTTATCTTCTTCACAGCAGTCAAAATTGGCTGCACAACTCGAACAATAATGCCACCATGCTTCTTCGTCATTTAGTTGGAAATCACATTTAGAACAAAAATACCCTTCTTCAAAGACCAGAACCTTATTCCCGGGCTTCACAAGCTTACATAATTCAGGCATGTACCAATCCATGAATTTGTACAACTCGGTTTGCGGTACGCCTTCCAATTCTTTTTCTAAATCGTTTTCAGTATTAATCATATCTTGATAGAACCAAAAGTAATTTATAAGTTTTTGGGCAAATCCGATTACTTCTTACTATATTCACTATTATTAAGAGATTAATTTAAAAAGATTTATAAGCCAAGATAATTTTCTGCGAAACATGCGTACTCAAAGAAAAGAGGTTGATGTTTCAGACAGAGTTCTAGCAGCAACCTTTGACCAAAATCTAGAGAATATTGCAGAAAACACAGCAGGTAATTTAGAGTATCTTTGTGCAGAAAACCCAGGGCGTGTTTCAAAAATCAACCATTATGCCAAGAGGTTTTATGAGCTTATCCCAACAATCGTAAGCCTTATTCCAGCAACAATAGCTTGCGCCATAGGAGTTATAGTTATAAAAGCAGAGGATAATTATATGGCCTTATCAGGGAAAGATAAGCTTTCAAGGATTCTTGCCAGTCCTTTCTTTGTACAGGATATTCTTATGCCAGACGGCTCTTCGCGCTTCCAATGGAAGATTCGCACCATGGTGCCTGGTGCTCATGCTCAACATCAGGAAATGGTTGATCAGGGAATTGTGTGTCCTTTAGGCGTAAAACCCATTGAGTCCGGGGAAGCTTATGATCAGGGTATTCCTGGGCCAGAGTACAAAAAAGACCCTCGCATTACTCCAGCAGGCAGGTTCCTAAGGAAGCGCTCTCTTGATGAGGCTCCGCAAGTATACCAGCTACTCGGCGAGTATGTTACTAGAAAAGGATGGTGTTATTCCCCGGAGAAAAATCTCTACTTATTTGGCAACAGGCTGCAATCTCGTGAAGTATTTGAGCATACTTTGCAAAAATACCACCAGGTGATTATAGAGGGGCCATTTGGCTTGGTTGGGTTAGACTGTATTGGCAGAGGCAAGCCAGATCATGGCACTGAAGCAGATAACGCCAGAGACTATTCAAATAAATTTAGAAATCATTTTATCCTGCCAACTGATTTGCGCATAGGCAAGGGCTTAATAAAAACACTTCTTAGCGGTTCTAATTCTTAAGAGCTTCTAAAAAGTTTATGATCCAACATAAAGAACTTATATTAGAAAATAAGTTTAATTCCCACTTTTGCAAGTTCCATCGCTGCAAGCATATCCAGCTGAGCAATCCAATGCAGCACTATCGCATCCTCCATAAGGATTGCAATAGTATTCCTCGACTTTTCCGCTCTCAGTGCAAAAATCACTCATGCTATAATCTGACGTAGAGCAAGTTCCTTTCACAAGAACATCTTTTCCGCCATCAGAATCCTTGCAAGCCGGTACATTATTTGGTTTTCCAGCTTGCCCGCAACCAACTAAAAGAATCGATAACAATACCAAAGAAATTATTCCCACAAATAATCCTTGTTTAATAATAGAATATTTTAATTTATAATGTTTATAAATTTTGTCTTTTTAGTATCTGGCTGGCCTTATGCAGCAATGAATAGAAAAATAACTTTCCGCGGATAATATAAGAAAATACGAACTTATAAGGGTTTTTCATCACAGTCTCATGAAAGCAATATTTATAAAGGCTGCAGAATTTCTTTCACTCTAAAATGGTAATGCACCAATACATTATTGTATCTGAACGAGGATATGATTCTTCAAAGGCAATTAGAGATGCTTTGCAAGCAGCTAAAAACCCTGCGATTCTGGAATACTCTTTTGGAAATGAGAGGCATTACGCAACTCCAAAAAGGTTTTCAAAAGGGCTTACTGAGAAGATAAGGTCACTTGTCAGCGTGCGTAATGTCACCGAAATATCAGACAGGCTGTGATTAGTTATGAAGCTAAAAGCTTTTTTTAAGAACAAAGCTGTCAAGAACATATTATCAGCGCTAGCAATTATTGTATTTGGCTTCATACTCTTGAATATTGCTTTCATGTTTGATTTCCTTTTCCAGAGCGCAATAATGGCAATTCTTAAGCTTTTTATTCCCGGAGACTTATTTTTGCAATATCCCTGGTTTCCGCCTGTCATGCATGTTTTGTTTTTAATCGTTATTGGCTTGATTTCATGGATTGTTTTCAATTCCAAGCTGAAAGTTCTTCTAAAAGCAATTTATATGAATGTTCCTCTAGCTGTTGTTTTCATGACCATAGGCATGTTTTTCTATCCGTGGCCATTAGTAACTTTTTTAATCGGTGGCTTGTTTTTTATCAGCGTATTATATTATCTTTACCGTACAAAGCAGCCATGGCTTTATTATTTCAGCCTTATCTTTATCGGCGTCCTGATGCTTCTTGTCGTTATTACAGGCGTAGAAATCTAGAAACTTTTTTCTTGAAAAAGTTTTATAAATAAATCCTGTTTCCATCGTGGAGAAGTAACCTATGACCTCAATACAATGGCTAGTTGGAGAAAAAGACAATAAGCTAGTCCTAGTATTATCTGTACGTAGAAACCTTGATGAGATCTGCATTGAAGGAGAAAGGAAATATCGCGAGGCTTTAAAGTCTATCAAGGATATTAAACAGGATTCTTTTAAGTTATATAAGCATTACATTGGCCCTTCAGTCAGCAGAGGCGACAGGCTCTATCTTGAAGAACGAGTTTATGAGAATGGTGAATTTCATGTGAACGGAGTGCATTATTTTGTTTATGAAGCCAGCCATGATAAGAAAAAGTCAGTTCTTGAAAGGATTGAAAAGCTTAATTCTGAGTTCAGGGACGGATTAATCATAGAAGAACCAGTTCATCTTGAGAAACACTGCATATCAGACATTATCAGCCTTTATAGAACCTAAAAATTTTTCAAGTTCCTTATTGCCGGTTATGTGCACAATTTCCGCATGATACTTCTCGACAATCATCTTGTGTTTGTGCCTGGTTGACTCGTTTCTTGCATGGTGCTTGTGAGTTGGTTTTCTGTAATAATCCCATGCATAGTGCAGGAAATCAATGGTTGAGCTCAGCTTCTCTCTTTTTTTAATCTGCCTCTTCAATAATCTCCAGGTTATGACGTGCACAGGATAATCAAGCCAGATAATCAAGTCTGCCTTTTCCAAGGAGCAGGTCACGCAGCTTGAATAAACTCCTTCGATAACCCATGTCTTCCTTCGGGTGACTTTCTTGACAAGCTTCTCAACAATCTTAGGATTTCTTTTCTTGGCGAATTTCTTCTGCCAGTAAAAATCATCCAAGTCATAAGCCTTAATCTTAAGTATTCTTGACAATTGCTTTGCCAGGCTGGTCTTTCCAGAGGCAGAGTTGCCGATTATATAGATGCGCTTGTACATGCTGAGATGATAAAACAGCACTCATATAAAAAATTATTTAAACAATCACGAGTTTTTTAGATCTACACTGCCGCGGTGGCACAACTCGGTACTGCGCAAGCCTGGAAAATATTCTAGCGAGCTTGTCCCGTTAAGGGATTCCCGGTTCAAATCCGGGCCGCGGCGTAGCGAAGCCAAGGCACGTTCAAAAATTCTATGAATTTTTGTTACGGGCCGCGGCGTATATTTACCTACTTCTAAGTAATTAACTCAAGAATATTTATAAATAGAGCATTATTCCTAAACTATTATGTATAAGGACTTAGTAAAACTAGCAGAAGATTATTGCGAGTATTTTCATCAGGAGCAAAAAAGAAAGGCCGGTAACCAGGAACCATATGCAGTGCATCCTTTTGCTGTTCGAGACATTCTTGTAAGATACGGCTATGATGACCCAGAAACCCAAGCCATAGCCTTGTTGCATGACACCATAGAAGATACTGAGTTAGGCCAGGACAAGGATGAAATTGAAAAAAGATTTGGCAGCGTAGTATACGAGGGGGTATATGTTTTATCAAATAATACTGGTGGAAAATATGCTCAAGGCCTGCAGCCATTATTTCAATCCCAAGGAATTCAATTTATGGAAGAAAATGGTCTTCTCACTCCACAAGCATATAAGCTCAGGCTCTTATTCGGCAGGAATACTTTTAAGCGAATAAAAATTGCAGATATAATACATAACACTTCCTCTTTGCCAGACTTAAGCAAGGAAGGCATTGCAAAAAAACTTGAGGATGCAGAAACGTTTTATATTCCTCTAGGAAGATTGGTAGCTCCTGTCATGGTTAATGAACTCGCATCTAACATAACAAATTATAAGCAATCAGATCATTTCAAGAAAAACTTTGAACAAGAGCTTTTTTAGGTCAGAACATGACATCTCCAAGTTCAAATCTTACTGTTGAAGAAGCTATGTAACAGTCGGGGCTGGAAGATTTTGTGAAGGATGAAATAGTAAGAGAGCTTTTAGAATTTAACGACAATGAATTTAACAAGTTCTATTTCTGCAGTAAGCGCACTGCTGTTGGTTATCTCAAGATTTTAAAAAGGATTAATCCAGAGGGTTTGCCTGCTGATATTCAATCTTGGCACCATTCAAGCTACCAGAAAACCATCCAGCAACTTGAAAACCTTGAGCTTGTCAAGAACAATAGAAAAGATTACCAGACTTTGGTCAATATTTAGCCCCGCGCTTTTAGTAACATTTATAAACTTCTAAGCCCATGAATAGTTTTTGGTCTATTGTTTATTATTGACCCCTTAAAAAAATGAAGAAAGCAATTGCAACGGTGCTTGTACTCGGGGGCATGAGCTTAGGTTCTAATATTTTCGCTTCAGACGCTATTAAGCAAGCCACTCCCAGGATTGACGAGAAGAAAGTTCTTTATACTGACAAGGAAGCTGCTTTTAGGCAAGCTCTTGAGCAATTTTATCGCCAATTACAGGCTGAGGCAAGCAAGAAGCCTGTGGCAAAGCAGGCTAGCACTATAAAAAGTCCTAATAATGTTGATGGCCCTGATCTTATGGCCAGGATGAATTGGGACATCATCAATCACCAGGTAAAAGATGAAGATGGGCTGGATGCGAATATAAAAGCAGGGTTAGTAGTAAATAATGGAAGATTAGAGAACATGGTAGTTTCTGCTCATGCAGGCTCGGCTAATGTTGCAATGAGCATTGATGCTAAAACCGGGCACAGCACAACCAACCTGTCCTATGCTGATAAGAAAGGCAGCAGGGTTGACGTAACCTTAAGAGATTGCAAGGACCCTGTTATTAGGGCTCAGCTTAAGTTCATTAAAGGTGTTAATTTTATAGGAATCCATGATTCTAAGACAGATTATACATCCGCTAATATTGGTGTTAATCATAAAGGGATGAGCGCTAATGTTTGTTATGAGATAATCAGCGACCAGGCAAGGACAACCATGCGCATAGGTTATTCTCCTAATTTTAAATTTCCTGTAAAAGGCTTTATTACGCGCACCACCTATCGCAATCAGGAATATTATTCTATTGACGGGCAAAGTAAGCTAGGCCCTGTTGACTTGCTCGTGAGCGCCAGAAAGATTGGCAATGGTAAATACGACCTGGTTGCGCAAGCTAAGTGCAAGTTTAGTTTTTAGATCACTGGATAATCATCTGCTCGGAGAAACAGTAGAAAGCCACTTGATATAGCCGTACACAACCAATGCCCAGCTTATCATCCTGAAATTAAAGTCATAGGCTGCATCCACTCCTTTTTTTATATCGTCAATCTTCATTTTTATGAAATCAGCTTTTCTCAGCTTTTCCCCGGGAATCCTGCTTCTTATCAATTCAAAATTCTGCTTTCTTATCTCTTCTTCAAGCAACACTTTAAAGAAAAAACCTTTGCTCATGCTCTCGCTCAAATCAGCCATCCTTGACTTCTGTCCTTCGCTCACAACATCCTTGTAGTTGAAGTTGAATTCATTGCTTCGCAAAAGCTTCTCAAATATGGTGTTAAGCTTGTTATTGACAGCAACCTTTTCCTCTTGCCCCTTATTCTTCAGGTTAGGGATGATGTTGAACAAAGGAGCAAATTCTGCAACAAAGCCTTCCTGCCAGTCTCCTATTTCTCTCGCGAAGTTAAGGTTAGTCAGCAGGAATGGAGGAATCTCTTTTATCATGTTTATTGCTCTCTGCAGGTTGACTGGCTCAAAATCAGGGTCTTTTGAATTCAATAAAGCCTGGATATCACTTACAGTGCTAAGAATCTGCTCAAGAGCCTTTTCCATATGTTTTTTCTCGCTCTCTGACACAAATAATAATTCAAGATAATCCTTGACATTCTCTGCTCTTAAAGGATAGGGAGTCCTGGTCTTTATCTCCCTGATAACAGGCACAACCTCAATATCTGCCGACTTCGGTGTCAAATCCTTTAGTTGGTGTATGTAAAGCATGTCTTTTCCTCAATCCTTTCTCTATCGAATACTATTGGTGATTAGTCTTTTTAAAACTTATGTATCAGAACTACAATCATACTCCTTCAATGCCTGCGCCGCAATAGGGGCACCTGCCAGGCACTCTTGTAAGCACATTGAACACAAACTCGTACTTGCACTTCTTGCACGTGTATTTGACTCGCTGGTCATCAATCTTCTCAACATCAGGGAGAGCTGCTTTTTTTGCCTTGTAAGTTCGCTCAATCTCAGCATCCTCAGAGTCCCAGCCAGCAGGCTTCTCTTTCTTAACCTGGGTTTCCATGGCAATCTTGGTCTGTTCCCTCTGCTGGGTCTTCTTAGCAGCAAACTCCTGGCTACGCCTCTCCTTAACGCACTCCCGGCACACCATCATCTTATAAACAGGGTCAAGCACAAACTCATCAGACTTGAACTCTCGCCCGCATTTCTTGCATTTTACTTTTACAGGTGTCATCATGATGCTATTTTCTTAAGAGAGGTAGTATATAAAGTTTATGGGATTTCACTCACCAATAACTAAAGAACAATTATAAGGACTACTCCAATAAGCATGATAAATGCGCCTACAAACCTTTTAACCATATCCTTCTCCTTGAACATCAAGCCTCCGTAGAAAACACTGAATAGGATGCTTACTCTCTTTAACGAATTAACATAAGGAACAATCTGCATTAAAAGGGCAAAGTTTACTAGAACAGTACTCAACCCAATCAATCCTGCCAACAGGATAAAGGAGAAAAAATTTTTCTTATAAGTAAATATAATCTTCTGTTTTTTTATCAGGGATAATACTATAAAAAAGATACCCATTAGTAAACCATCAATTGCAGAACCGAAAAATGCATCTGAATTTTTTAAAACTAGTTTATCATAATTAGAAGATATGCTAAATAAGAAAGCCACTAAAAGCATCAGCATTATGCCCTTATTCTTCAAAAGCCCTTTGAAAGATGCTAACAAACCTTTTTTGCGGTCTAAATTCAGAACATAAGAGCCAATTACAATTAGCAAGATACCTATTAAGCCGAAAATAGTTGGAAATTCACCCAGCATTATAAAAGAGGTAAATAAAAGAAATACGGGAGTGAAAGCCAGCATTGGAATGGCAAGCGATAGGTCAGTAATTATTAATGCCTTGTAATAAATAATAACTGAAATAATATTCAAGATTACTGTTGCAAGCAGAGCAAAGTAAAAGCCAGAGCCAATGGTTGGTATTCCTTTAATTAGAGAAACTATGAGTAAGATGACAGAACCGCTGAGAAAAACCCCGCTTCCAAGAACATAAGGATTAACATCCTTCAGCATCTTCTTTGTCAGAGCGTTACAGGTTGCATCAAAAAAAGCCCCTAATAATGCAAAAATAAACCACACCATTAGACTAGTCAAATCAACCTCATATAAAAAGATAATTATTTAGAAAGATATTTAAATAATTCGGCGTTTTTCTGATGCAGCTGAGATTGTGGGTTCATAGCTCAGCCTGGTACAACAAAGGAAACCTTTGAGTTTCCTGCCAGCAGGAAAGAGCACTCGACTCTTAGCAAAACCTACGTTTTGAGATTTTCGAACGGCGGTTTGAAAGTCATCGAGTGGTCGTGGGTTCGAAACCCACTGGACCCACTTTTTTATTCAAAATGGACTGTGCCAATAAGAAGATTAACCTGAAGAAATGCAACTGCTCATATGAGCCTTGCGAAAGAAAAGGCAACTGCTGCGCATGCCTGAGATATCATCTTAGCATGGACGAGCTGCCTGCATGCTGCTTTCCTGACGATATTGAAAGAACATATGACAGAAGCTTCAAAAAGTTTTCAGAGCTTCACAAAAAGTCCCTGTAGTGTAGTCCGGTACAAGGGAAATTTAGACCAAATTTCCTTGGTTCCCTTGCGGGAACAATCACACTGCCCTCTCAAGGCAGTAACTCGGGTTCGAATCCCGACGGGGGCATTATTTTCTCAAAAAAGTTTATATACTTCATAGTAGTTACCATTCCTATGGTTGAGGTAATTTATGCTGGGAGCTTTGATCCACCAACTAACGGTCATGTTTGGGTGGTTAAGGAGGGATTAACCATATTTAGTAGGCTTGTGTGGGCCGTGGCTGAAAATCCTAGGAAAAAGGAAAAATGTGATTTCAGTGCAAAAGAAAGAACATGCATGTTAGAAAAAATAGCAGAAGATTTCCCTAAAGGAACTATTGAAGTGGATTATATGGGAAAAAAGTTGCTTGTGGATTTTGCACAAGAAAAAAAGATACATTACATTATAAGAGGAATGAGAAACCTGGGTGATTTTGATTATGAACTGGATTTAAGAGACCAAAATCATAAATTGAGTTCAAGAATTAAGCCATGGTATGTGATACCTCCTCCTGAACTTCGTGGTTTGCATTCACAAATGGTTAAGGATTATATTGGTTTTGATAGATGGGAAGAAATTGTCAAAGACTTTGTCCCAGAACCGGTCTACAAGAAAATCCTGGAAAAATATCAGAATCTAAGAACTAAAAAATAAAATATTTTATTATCATTTCTTCGCAGGCTCAAAATAGGCTCGCATAACCCTGAAAAATGGAAGGTGGACATGATAGTCAGTTCCTATGCTGTCAGGCTCTAATTTTTCCTTGAGCAGATAAATCGCGGCTGTCAAATGATTCTTGTCCTGCAAATGGTCCATGCTCTTGCCAGCATATGCTTTTCCTTCTTTTTCAAGGTAGAAATGGATTTGACAGTTCGAAATTACATGGTTTGCAATAACAAACTTTTCTGCACGGATTACTCCTTTGAATTTACCGCCTAAAACAGAACCTTCAAGGATAGTGACAGGATAGTGAATTTGGTCATTTTTAGTCTGAAGCACATAAGTGCCTGGAGTTTTCTTGATGTCAGTAATCCTTACTTCAAGCGGCAAGGTATGTCTATGGAATGTTGCTGTTTGCATCAGGGTGATATTAGGCTCATTGAAAATAAGATTGTTTAATCCAACCTCCTCGGGTTTGTATCTAACTTCATTCAACGGTTTGTTTTTTTCTTTTGCTTTCATTTAATTCATCCTTCATTATCTTCGTGATTGTTTGTGAGCCGTGCTTCTTTTTATAAACTTTTTTATCCTAATCACTTGAAAATAGCAAAAGGATAACTCTCTCGTATACAAAATGCAAAAACAGAATTATTTATAAAGAATAAGGTATTAATTATAGGTATGGTCATCAAGTACAAGCAGAGATGCGAGCGCTGCAAAACCAATTATGTGACAGTCTCTTCCTGGAAGCAGCACAGGCCTATTGTTTGCTATGAGTGCGATAAAAATGACATGCAGGGCAAGATAACTGATCCTGAGATGAAAAAGCTTTTTGACATACCTGAGGAGCTATACATACAGAATGGCTTTCTCAGGAGGATAAAGATTAACTACCTGAGGTATCATTCCCTAACGCAGCCCCAGATTGATGCTTTCAAGAAGACAATTCTTGATATGCAGAAGAAAAATGCTATTGAAAAACAAAAGCTTTAAATATAGCACGCCCAGTCTTTTTGTTATTGAGAACATTTCTCCAGGATTAAAAATTACGCACTAGGTGGGAGAGGGTTAAGGGCAGATTAATTGTCAAAACAAGAGAAGGTGAAATCATAATGATTAAAAAAGGAGATTTTGTAGAGCTGGATTACACCGGCAGGATTAAGGACGACAAGATAGTGTTTGACACAACTAACGAGGAGACTGCCAAGGCCAGTGATATTTACAGCAAGAAATTCAAGTACAAGCCAGTCATTGTGTGCATTGGCGAGAGCCACCTGGTCAAAGGCTTGGATGATGCATTAATTGGCAAGAATCCTGGAAAGTACACTGTTGAAGTCAAGTCAGAGAATGCTTTTGGCAAGAAAGCAGCAGACCTGCTTAAGCTCATTCCTTTGAGATTATTTGCGAAAGACGAAGTAAAGCCCTATATTGGCCTGGAAGTGAATGTTGACGGCACAATAGGAATTGTAAGGAATGTTAGCGGAGGCAGGATTATTGTTGACTTCAACCATCCTCTTGCTGGCAGAGACCTTATTTATGATATTGATGTTAAGAGGGTTGTGACAGACCTTTTAGAGCAGGTAAAAGCAGTATTAGAGCTGCTTGGCATTCCTTTTGAGAACATTGACATAATGGATGACAAAGCAACTGTCACTACCAAGGCTAAGCTTCCTGGTGAGGCTGTTAAGGTATTGGCAGATGATATTAAGAAGCTTACAGGGCTTAAGAGCGTTGATTTCAAGACAGAAGAGCAGGCTAAAAAGGAAATAAAGGCAGAAGAGAAAGAAGCAAAAGAAAACATTCCTGCAAAGCAAGCAAGTCACGGACTTGCTGATCCAGAAAACAAAAGTTTTCTGAAGCCTGTTAATAAGCAAAAGAAAGATTTATAAACTTCACCCCTCAATAATTAGTATAGGATTAGTGAGAAAAGAGCGGGTATAGGCTTAGGAATCTGAATCATTATCGCGGAGGTGCTCCAGATTGGCAGACCGACTTGGAAAGAATGTGAGCGAAGTTAATGTTAACAAGAGGAATGCGCTTGATGCAGAGCTTGAGGAATTGCTTTCAAAGCAAAAAGCCAGCATTAAAGTTGTTGGCACAGGAGGAGGAGGCAACAATACCATTAACAGGATGACTGAGATAGGCATTGTTGGTGCTGAGACTGTTGCCATGAACACAGATGCCCAGGACTTATTGTACACTACCGCTGACAAGAAAATACTGCTAGGCAAGGAGATAACCAGGGGCCTTGGAGCAGGAAGCATTCCTAAGATTGGAGAAGACGCTGCCAGGGAGTCAGAGCATGAGATTAAGCAGTTCCTGACTGGTGCAGACATGATATTCATTACTTGCGGCTTAGGAGGAGGAACAGGAACAGGAAGCGCTCCTGTGATTGCAGAGATCGCCAAGAAGCTAGGAGCATTAACAGTTGCTATTGTGACCTTGCCGTTTGCAATGGAAGGCCACAGGCGTTATGAGAATGCTATCATGGGCTTGGAAAAGCTTGAGAAGAATGTTGACACACTCATAGTCATTCCTAATGATAAGCTATTGGAGTTAGCTCCTGATTTGCCTCTTCACACAGCCTTTAAGATCGCTGATGAGATATTAACCAATAGCGTGAAAGGAATTGCAGAGCTTGTGACCAAGGCAGGCCTTGTTAACCTTGACTTTGCAGACATAAGAGCTGTCATGGGCAACGGAGGAGTTGCACTTATTGGCGTTGGCGAGAGCGACACAGAGAACAGGGCTGTTGAGAGCGTTGAGAAAGCAATTAACAACCCGTTGCTTGATGTTGACATCAGCGGAGCTAACGGCGCATTGATCAATGTTGCTGGAGGCCCTGACATGACCCTGGATGAAGCCAGGAAAGTGGTTGAGACTGTCAGCGTAAAGCTTGACGAGGATGCAAGATTAATATGGGGAGCCCAGATTTCAGAAGAACTGGAAGGGACAATAAGGACTCTCATCATTGTTACCGGTGTCAAGAGCAGCCAGATAATTGGGGGAAGAAACAAGCCAACAAGCGGCCAAAAGAAAAAAGACATTGAGGATGAGCTAGGGATAGAGTTTGTTGACTAGTAAAAAAGCGTAGCTTTTTTAACTAACAAAAATCCTCACAAGATTTTTGCCTAGAAAAAATTATTTTTTTAATGTTCATACAAAATATAATATAAGGTGATGGTATATAATGAAGCTTTGGGATAAGCTAAAGGATTTTTGGATACAATGCAGGCGAGTGATAAGAATCACTAAGAAGCCTGACAAGGTAGAGTACCTGACTATTGTCAAGGTCTCTGGGCTGGGAATACTATTAATAGGATTCGTGGGATTCATTGCTCACATGATATACCAAGTAATAATGATGGTGTTTTGAAAATGGCAGAAGAAACAAATGATGAAAAAATAGAAGAAAGGAAAGAAGAGCTTCATGAAGTTGAAGACTCAAAAAATGATGAAGCAGAGACTGAGAAGCAAGTTCTTAAGGCTGAAAAGAAAGAGGAGCTTAAGCCTGAAGAAGATGAGTTCGTGGCCATGATGCGCCAGGAAGAAGAAGAGAAAAAAGCAGAAGCAGAAGCCAAAGGAGAAGAAGAGCCTGTTCCTGAAGAAAAAGAAGCAGAAGAGGAAATCAGCCTTGTAAAGAAAAAGCCTTCTAAGAAAAAGAAGAAGAAAGAAGAGGAGTTCAAGGAAGAAGTTGTTGAGGAATCAACTGAGCCTAGGATTTATGCTCTCAGGACAACTGCTAATCGTGAAGACCAGGTCATGAGCTTTGTGACCAGCAATGCTGCCAGGAAAAAGCTTGAAGTTTATTCTGTTGTCAGGCCTCATGGAATGAGAGGCTATATATTCGTAGAGGCTGGAAGCAGGGGCGATGCAGAGCAGGCAGCTTTCGGAGTGCCTTATGCAAGAGGATTATTGCCCAGCATTATCCAGTACACTGAGATAGAGCACATGCTCGAGCAGGTGAAGAAAGAAGCTAACATCCAGAAGAATGATATTGCAGAGATTATAAGCGGGCCATTCAAGAGGGAGAAGTGCAAGATTACCAGGATTGACAAGGCAAAGGAAGAGGTGGTTGTTGAATTGCTTGAAGCAGCAGTTCCTATTCCGCTCACCCTGAAGATGGATGCAGTAAGGGTTATCAGGAGAGATGAGAGCGGCAAGGAGGAAGACGAGAAATAAAATATTTTATATTTTCTAATTCATTTTTTCTATTTGTTATTTTTACTACTCTGATTAAAAAAATTTATAAGTTCAGCCGGATTTTTTTCTTGGCTGAATGAGCACAATAGAACAAGAGCTGAGCTATAAGCTCTCAAGGGAAGATGAAGAATGGGCTTTTCACGAGATAGTCAGCAAGCCAGGAAAAGCCACAAGGCTGTTCATGATGGACTTGTATAAGAATGAAGAGCCCTTTTTCAAGATGAATGATGAAGAGAAAAAGCTCAGGAAAATATACAGGGAAGTTGAAAAGAGGAAGCGCAACATCCTGAGCTATCTTGTAATGAATCCTGGATTCATCGAACAGCTTGAGCAGTATAGGAAGGGTTTGCGCTATGGGAAGATAGGTATTGAATCTATTGTAGATAAGGAATTTGATGAAGATGAAGAAAAAGAAGCAGAGCGAAAGTACGTCCAACATGCCTTAAAAGAAATATTAGGTGCTGACAAAGAGCACGAGGGCATTTGGCTATACGGCAGAAGAGCTGTTCTTCTTAACTCATCCAATATTAGCGAAAGAGTTTATGAAGGATTCATAGAAAGAATGGGTGAGAGAGCGACGAGAATTAATAACCTTAACAAAGGCAGTTCAGAATTTAGGTCAGAGAGCAGGCTGCTCAAGAAAGAGACAGGGCTTAGTCTTGATAAGCTTAACAGCATGCTCGCAGATATCCAACGCTGTCAAGATGGTAATAGGACAGACTATAATCGTGTAGCCAAGAACAATTTACGCCTGACAATTAGTATTGCTAAGAAATTTTCAAACCTTGGAGTGGGATTGGATGACTTGATACAGGAAGGTAACATTGGCCTGATGAAGGCAGCTAAGAAATTTGATTACAAAAGAGGGTTTGAGTTCACAACATATGCGACATGGTGGATAAGGCAAGCAATAAGCAGAGCAGTGTGCGACCATTCGCTCCTGATAAGAATTCCTGTCCATTTACATACTGATTTGAATAAGCTGGATAAGCTTAGAGAGCAAGGATGGAAGTATCTTGGACGAGAATTGACTCTAAAAGAGCTTAGTATAAAGATGAAAATGTCTGAAGAAAAGGTAAAAAAACTGCTTGAGCTAAAGCGCTATGCACCAGCCTCAATTGATGAGCCTCTCTCAAGCACAGGAGAGTCAGACCCTACATATCTTGGAGATATCATACCAGACCACAAGACAGTTTCCCCCGATGGGATTATAGAGAATGAAGCCCTTAAGAAAATAATAGGGGATGCTCTTAAGTCGTTGAGCAAAAGGGAAGCAACTGTGCTAAAGATGCGCTTTGGGCTTGATGACAGCCCTGAACACACTCTCGAGGAAATTGGCCAGAGGTTCAATTTAACCAGGGAAAGGGTTCGACAGATAGAAGCTGCAGCAATAAGAAAGCTAAGGCATCCTAACAGGAGCAGGCGCTTGCAGTCATTTGCCAATCATTCAAACAGAGTGTATTAATCAACGTGTTCTGTAATAAAAAAAACTAAAGTTTACTAATCGATGGGTATGTACCATAAAGTTCTCCATTGAAATTCCATCTGGTTCTGAGATCATTTGAAATCTCATCTTGGTGTAACGATGCAATTATAATGATGCAATTTACTGTATTGACAGATTCTTCGGTTGGCTTAACAATAGGAATTTTACACACGGGTGCCAACTTACCAATCTTTACAGGGCTTTGATCAAAAAGGCAAATGATATCTTTAGCAGTTATGTCTAATCTTGTGACAAGTGAGATTGTGTGCCCACCTGCGCCATAGATTGCCACTTTGTTATGGACTTTAAGAATTTCAAAGAATGATTTATCAAAACTTGCAATACTGCTTTTGAAGCTATCAACATTAGCAATAAGTTTTTTATTACAATCGAGTTTTAGTTTTGAATCTTTCGAGATTTTTGTAACCTTTTTTGCTTGCACTCCAAAATGTTGACCGTTAATTAATTGTGTAACTTTAACAATTTCGAATCCAAAGGATCTGAGTATGCTTGTTAGCAGCATAGGGCTAAAATAACTTATGTGTTCATAAAAAAATTCATATGGTCTGTGTTTTGATATTATGTCCTCCACATTTGGTACTTCTAAATATACATGCGATCCTATCTGAAGATTTATTCCAAAATCTCGCAACATATCCACTGGATCAGAAACATGCTCTAGTACATGTCTCATAATTACAATATCAGCTTCTGGAAAATGTCTTTGAATGTGCTCTTTAGTTAAGTAGTCATGAACATGTAATATCTTCTGGTTATATGTCCTAAAAATAGCGGATGGCTCAACAGCAATTACCTTTTTTGCACCATAGCCCACAAGATTATTTGAAAAAGTAAAATCACTGGCGCCAACTTCAATTACGGTCTTACCTTTAAAATATTCAAGCCCAATGACCTTTTCTGCTACTTCTCTGAATCTATCCTGAACTCCTTTTGAAACAAGGCAAGCTGGCTGAGTATTCATCAGCATAGACCTTATCAATAATCTTTTGTTCAAAAGCCTTATTGAATACATATGAACAGTCATGACAGATAACAATATCAAGAACTCCAAAATATTCTGGATGCCCAGGCGGCGGTGTTGAAAGGCTTGCCGGCACTTTTTTTTGGAAGAGAACGCTTGACAACTTATCTGACTTGCATATTAAGCATTTATTCATGTTATTTCACATCACTTAACTGAAACTAGCGGTATACCGCAACGCTTTAATTTCCAGGTGTATTTAATTGCCCGTACAATATAAGCTAATTTTGCTTTTAGGCCAGTATTCCAATTGGACTGCCCGTGCAGCCTTTTGGTGAATAGCACAGGTATTCTTTTAATCTCAAAACATCTCTTCTTAGCAACATAATAAGTATAAAGTTCAATCCCCCAGTCCTTGGGAGGCTTTGTTCCTGCCAGCATACTCTTATGAAATAGATTTGGCTGAGCATTTATTTCATGCATTGCCTTTCCAAGAATG
>CAYGYA010000021.1:0-7839 GCA_964354085.1 uncultured Methanosarcinales archaeon | reverse complement strand
GCTCTTCCTATCCTGGCCGTGCAGAATAACCTTTTGCAAAAACAAGAGGTTGCTGTAGGCGGCCAAGGGTGAGGGTGTTCACCTATTAAAAGGGATCGTGAGCTGGGTTCAGAACGCCGCGAGGCAGTTTGTTTGATATCTACTGGGAGTGTTGAGTGTCTGAGAGGAAGGACCCTCTAGTACGAGAGGAACGGGGGCTCGAAGCCACTGGTCCACCGGTTATCCGACAGGGTAGGCCGGGCAGCTACGCTTTACATGGATAAGCGCTGAAAGCATCTAAGCACGAAGCCATCCTCGAAAAGAGACACTCATGGACGCCGATAGAAGATCGGGTTGATAGAGCTGGTGTGTACGCACTAAGGCAACGAGGTGTTCAGCATGCAGCTACTAATAAGTCCAACCTCTCATTTTAACAATAATGCAGAGGTCCGCTCTGATAACGAAGACTAAATGTATTCCTATGAACAGCTATCATTAATTTATATTTCTAGAATTATTTTTTAGAATAATTCATTGTTTTTCATTTGATTTCTGTTTTTATGTTAATTAATAGTTTTATTTTCATCTCTGCATTTCCGCAATCTTTATATAATCATTTCTGTAAATATGGAATTATGACTGTTGAGAGAAAGGTTTTCCCTGTTGACTTGAAGATTCGTTACAAGGGCTTATATGACTGGACAGGCGTGTACAGGCATGTTTATGAATGGCTTGTTAATCATCAGTTCAGGTTTCATGAGAAGCGTTACAAGGACAAGCTTGACACTGCCCTTGGGAACGAGCTGGAAGTTGATGTCTGGGGGGAGAAGGAGGTAACTGAGTACTATAAATACCGCGTAGATGTAGCCTATCATCTCTTTGAATCCAGGGAAGTTCCTGTTGTTATTAATGGCAAGCAGACCAAACTATGGCAAGGCAGGGTTCATATTCAGATTAGCGGCAAGGTAATTACTGACTGGCAGGGGCGTTACAAGGACGATAATAAGATTAATAAAATGATGGAGACATTCCTTAACAAGGTAATCCTTAAGAATGAGATTGAGATGAAGCATGTAGATCCGTTAGACAAGGACTTGCACAAGTTGGAGTCTGAATTGAAAAAACTTTTAAAGATAGAAGCAGATGCTAGCGGAGTAGGATAGTAAAAAGAGGTTAAATTATGCCTGAGAAAAAAATTGTTTACCAGGACAAGTTCATTTCTTTTGAAGGATTGTTCAGTTTAAAAGACTTGTTCAAAATAATTGTAAGATGGTTTAATGAGCATGGCTATGATATGTTTGAGAATAAGAACTATGAAGAAGTATATGAGGATGGCAAGAAAGTAATCTTTGAGTTAATCCCTTATAAGAAGGTAAGTGATTACTACAAACTCGAGATAAGAATCTTTGCTGTTTTTGAAAGCCTGAAAGAAGTAGAAGTTGAGCTTAACGGCATAAAACAAAGGCTTCTTAAGGGCAGGGCTAATTTTACTTTTGATGCAATACTGGTGACTGATTATGAAGGCAGATGGGAAAGCAGGCCTACTTATTATTTCTACAGGACCCTGATTGACAAGTTCATCTATAAGTCATACACAGACAGGTATGAGAATGAGCTCATAAAAGATGCTAAGGAAGTTCAGGAAGAAATAAAAGCCTACCTGAACATGTTCAGGTATACTGTGTGAGCAATAAACATTTAAAACTCAGCTATTTCTATTATTTTAAGAATGGTTATTATCAAGATAAAAAGAACTCCCGGCAATGAAGACATTAGCATGCCTAAATATCAGACTAATGGAAGTGCTGCTGTTGATCTTCACGCAGCCGTCAAAGAACAAATAACAATTAAGCCTGGCGAAAGAAAGCCAATACTAACGGGCTTTTGCATGCAATTCCCAAAAGGATTTGTTGCTGAGATTACTCCTCGTAGCGGCTTGGCATTAAAAAAAGGGATAAGTATTGTTAATTCTCCTGGCATTGTTGACAGTGATTACCGTGACGAAGTCGGAGTTATTCTTATTAATCTCGGAAGTGAAGACTTTATTGTTAACCGCAATGACAGAATTGCGCAGATGAATATAAAGAAAATTGAGAGAGCAGAGTTCAAAGAAGTAAAAGAGTTAAGTTCTTCTGAGAGAAAAGGAGGCTTTGGAAGCACAGGAAAATAATCCTTTTATGGTGTGCTTAGTTTTCTTATTAATTCATCCAAAAGCTGGATGTGGGCATCTTCGTCCTGTTTAATCTTGGTTATGGTGTTGGTTATCTCGAAGTTGGTGAAAGTGACTATGTCCTGCTCATAACCCTTTCTGGCAGTAATCTCAACTGCCCTTATGTCCTTCAGGGATTCCAATAGTTCTGTTTTAGAAGTTATCCTTTTCACTTTCAAACACCAATTGCACTAATTGATTGAATAAGGCGCTGTGGCGCATAGAGTCAAAACGAATAGTTTCAAGGCTGTGCCTTATCTTACTTTTTTCTTCCTCTGTGAGAAGAGCAATGTCATCCAGAACAGAAATAAAATAATAATTAAGATTATAAACCAGTTGATCCTCGTATTCCTTCTCAAAGTTCAGCCTGTCCACTGTTTCTTTTTTGCTGACCATGAATACAAAACCATCATTAGTCTATTTATAGTTTTCGCACAGCAAAAACAAAAATCTTTATAAATAACCTCTTTTTCTATGATATCAGGCCCGACGAACATTATTGCTTTCGTCTTTACTACCTCGCGTAGAAGGGCGTCATTTAACATTTAAAGTGTGATAATCCAATGGATAAAAAGTCAGTATTAGAGGCTCTTGACAAGCTCAAGAAGGAATCTCAGAAGAGAGAGTTCAAGCAGTCAGTAGACTTGATAATTGCTCTCAAGGACTTGGATTTTAAGAAGCCTGAGCAGCAGATTGAGTTTTTTGCAAACCTGCACAACACAACTGGAAAGAAAACCAAGGTGTGCGCATTAGTAGGCCCTGAGCTTAGTGATGAAGCCAAGAAAGTATTTGACTTTGCTATTGTCCAGGACGATTTCCAGAAATATGATAAGAAGCAGGCAAGAAAGCTTGCGTCAAAGTATGATTTCTTTGTAGCCCAGGCTAATATCATGACCAAGGTAGCTGCTACTTTTGGAAGATACCTCGGAGTAAGAGGAAAAATGCCCAATCCAAAGGCTGGCTGTGTTGTTCCTCCGAAAGGAGTTAACCTTTCTGTACTGTATGAAAAACTACAGACAACAATTAAGGTTAGTGCTAAGAAAATTCCTTTAATCCAGCTAAGAGTAGGTACTGAGGATATGCCTGCTGAACAAGTAGTTGATAACATCATTTTCCTTTATGACCAGCTAATCCACCATATGCCTGGAGAAAGACATAATGTGAAAGCAATATTCCTGAAGCTTACCATGAGCAAGCCTGTAAAATTAAGTGTGTGATGATTCAATATGACTGACAAGAAGGTTCAAGCAGAAAAAGAAGCAAGAAGAGGTAAGCACCATGTGCCTGAGAGAAAGATAAAGTTAGTCCACGAGCTATCAGCATTGATGGACAAGTACAATATTATCGGCGTTGTCAACATGGAGAACCTTCCTGCAAAGCAGCTCAAGAACATGAGAGCCCAGCTCAGGGACAAAGTCTTATTGATTATGAGCAAGAAGAGACTTATCAAGCTTGCTGTTGAAGAGAGCAAGAAACAAAATATCAAGGAACTAGAAAAGCACGTCAAAGGAATGCCTGCTTTATTATTCACTAATGATAATCCATTCGCATTATTCAATATGTTGAAGAAAAATAAATCAAAAGCTTCAATCAAGCCTGGGCAGAAGGCTCCGAGAGAAATCACTGTCCATGCAGGAGCAACCAACTTTGCACCAGGCCCGATTATTGGAGAGCTCGGAGGGTTTAAGATAAAGGCGGGGATTGAGAACGGCAAAGTAGCTATAAAGGAAGATAAGATTGTTGCAAAAGAAGGAGACCTTGTTGATGCAAAACTAGCAGGATTATTGACAAGGCTCGGGATTGAGCCAATGGAGATAGGGCTTAACCTTGTTGCTGTTTATGAAAACGGTGAGATATTAACTAGCGATATTCTTGACATTGACGAGGAAGCTTACAAGCAGAACATCATGACAGCAGCCAGTGAAGCTTACAACCTTGCGATATTCGCAGCAATTCCATTGTCAGACACAATCAAGTCATTGCTTAGTAAGGCTCACGCAGAAGCGTATGCCCTTGCGAAGGAAGCTAACATAATCACGAGCGAGACAATAAAAGAGAAGCTCGCCCAAGCAGATGCAGAGATGAATGCCTTGAAAGGGGCAGCAAAGATAGAATGATCTTTTAAAACTGAAGGAGGAAGTAAAGATGGAATACATATATGCGGCAATGCTTTTACACAAAGCAGGTAAGAAGGTAGATGAAGGCGCTGTTAAGAAAGTGCTTGAAGCAGCAGGCGTCAAGGTTGATGATGCAAGAGTAAAGGCTTTGATAGCAGCTCTTGAGGGAGTTAACATTGACGAAGCAATTAAGACAGCAGCATTCGCAGCACCAGCAGCAGCTCCAGCAGCAGCTCACGCAGGTGAATCCAAGAAGAAGGAAGAGAAGCACGAAGAAGAAAAGCCTTCTGCAGAAGAAGCAGCTGCAGGACTAGGCGCCTTGTTCGGCTAAAAAATATTTTTTATTTAAAATTTTTAACATTCAAAAAACAGGGTTGTGGAAAGTACAATGCTAGAAGAGTCGGAAGTAAAGTCATTATTAGAAGAGTTAAAAAGAACTGAGAACGAGGTTCTTGAGCTCAGGAAAAAGCTTAATAAGATTAATAATGACAAGGAAGCGTTGTACAAGAAAAGAGAGAATCATAGCAATGAGATAAGGGCTAGGATTCAGGAATTATCTGGTTCTAAAGAAAAAAGAAATGTCCTTACCAAGGAAGTTAAGGAGAAGAAACAGCAAAGAGACATCCTTAATGCAGAGATAACCAAGGAAGTAGCTTTAATCAAGGTTCTAAAGGATGATTATGAGAAGATAAGGAATGAAAAAGGAGTAACATCTGACCCTTATGAGATTGTAAGGCAAATTGAAGGTATTGAGTTCAAGATTCAGACAGAGCCCATGAGCTTTGACAAGGAACAAAAGCTTATGAAGAATATAAAAGACCTCAAGAAGAAATACCACGAGGTCAAGGTGCTGACTGATAAGACGAAGGAGATAAGAGAAAAGTCAAGGATTATTGATGAGCTGAAGAAAAAAGCTAATGCTCTTCACAGGGAAGTTCAGCAGGAAGCTGCCCAAAGCCAGACTTATCACGAGACCCTTATAGAAGAGTACAAGAGCATTGATGAGCACAGGAAAGAAGAAGATGAGCTCAGGCAGAAATTTGATGAATACAAGAATGATTTCAACCAGGTTAATGATGACTTGAAGAAGAAGCTTGAAGCCCTAAGAACAGTGAAATCAAAGCTTGAGGAGAACAAGGTAGAGTTCCAGGAGAGCGTCAGGGAACACGAGAAAAAGAGCCTTGAGGAGAAGAGAAAAGAGATTGATGAGAAGATGAGCACAGGAATGAAGCTGACAACAGAAGACATCCTGGTGCTGCAAAGGCTTGAGGGTGGAATATAAAGAGAAATAAATTTAAGGGATTATCTGCTGTTTCTTTATAACTAAGATTATAACCACTCTAAAATAAGAAAAGTTTTTATAGAGATGATTTTTGCTAGAGTGCCAGGGTGATCGCTAAACTATTAAGAACAGAGGATGTTGCATTTATCTCGCTGTACTCAAAAAACTCAAGCCTGCACTTTGAGCTTCCTGATGAGATAAGAGCTCTTGCCAAGAGATGCGCTCATATAATCTATGGTTCTGGCAGCGAAGGTTTCAGGCACTCAACAGATGTGTTTGTATTAAATGATCAAAATGGTGCTTATGCAGAGGCCAGGAGAGTTCTGCAGGGAGAACTGAACACTGAGACTGATGACAAAGTAGTTGAAGAAGATGCAGATGCGCTTGCAAGAATATACGGTTTGACAAGCGAGCAGGCAGGAAAAAGAACAGATGAAAGATACGGAGTTTTCTACAGGATAAAAAAAGGGTTCGAAAGCCTCGAAGGCAGGATTATCCAGATTGCAAGAGCAGACATAAAGGATTTCTATGAGACCAGAAGAATAAATCCTAGACAGGTTGATCATCAGACTGGAGTGGTGTTTCTTGATGAGATAATTCAGCCCACTATACTAAGGGACCTTGGTCCTGCCTTATTAAAAAAAGGCACAAAAGCACTTGCTCACCAGGATTTAATATCAGGTCAGCCATTTTGCCAGCTTCACCTTGCAATTGATTTTACCAACAACTGCCGGGCATATAGTGAATTAACTGCATTAAAAGATGGCAGCAATGCTTATCTTTTCCAGCCCTGGGATGGATGCCTGTATTGCTATAACCGATGGGTTAATATGAGGCATTTTGGAATAGGCTATCATCATGCTGATGAAAAGCTTCTTAAGGAACAACTGGAAAAATACAAGAAAGACTTTAAGAAACAAGGCATACCAATAGGTTCTATAAGAATTGGGGAGGGAACAGAGAACTTCATACCTGAATTAATAGAGCAAGTCATGATCCTTGTTGAATTCGCTCATAGGGAAAAAATACCTGTTGTTATTCCGACAAAAACACCTCTCTTTGACAAAGCAATAGCAAAAACCCTTAGCAAGACTAATGTGAGCCTCATGATAAGCCTTGGCAGTGATGAGCTTGAACCTGGCATATGCAAAATGGGCTTCACCAACAAGAGAAGAATAGAAGAAGCAATAAAATATCATGAAGCCAAAGTAAGAACAGTTCTCTACCCAATAACAGACCTCACGACACATCCAAAAGATAATAAGTTATGGACTGTTAGAGAAGCTTATAGATTAAACCAAGAGCTAGACATTCCTGTGCAATTCCTCGTTTACAGGGTGGGTGATAAAAAACTTCTTGAAAAAATAGTTGATTTGGAAAAAAGACCTTTACTAAAGAGATTCGAAGCTGAAGAAGAACTGCTTGTTAAGGAACTTGTTGAGGATTCTGGAAAAAACATAGGTTATTACAGACCTCATAATGAGAGGAACTATACTCCATCTCACATAGACCAATTTTATTTTGATATTATACAGCACAATAGGAGAAAACAAGGAGTGTGCTCAGTTATGCCCACAGAAACATACAACTCCTTGTGCTCTAATTGCTTTATACCTGGGCAAAAGCATAAGAGCAGCCCGCAGAGAAAAATACCCTTGCCGAACCAGGAGAAGTTAGATGAAAGCAAAAAAGCCAGGGTGCAGAGAAGAAAAGACAGGGGGATTAGGAGAAAGCATCGCTTTCAGGGAAAGCTGTTTGATAAGGATAAGTGAGATAAGTGAGCAAACCATGCCAGCAAAAATAATTGATAAAAGGATAGGATTCAAAGTCTTGAGGATAGATGACGTCTTGCTTGCTCATAATTACAGGACTAATTTCTCAATCGCTGATATAAGCGTACTTGCTGACTCAATAAGAAAAGTTGGTCAACTCCAGCCAATCATTGTAAACCATGTTGGCAGAGAATACAGCTTAGTGGCTGGTCAGAGAAGATATTATTCGATAAAGAAGGCAGGGTTAGACGAGATAAAATGCATTGTTTACCACAACCTTACACCAGAAGAAATCTCAAAAATACAATTGACAGAGAATACCAAGAAGCCAATAGGAAGCATTGGACGAGCAGAATCAATACCAAGAACAAAGGAAATGGTTGAAAGATTAGAAGGAACTAAAATAAGCAACACTTCCTTTGCTAACAGGATACACCTCGCGCCAACAAACGTGGATGAAGCTCATTACTATGACAACCT
>CAYGYA010000020.1:0-11151 GCA_964354085.1 uncultured Methanosarcinales archaeon | reverse complement strand
TACACTCCTTATACTTATCCTCATCCATTGACGAGCGGTGGCTCGCTTCCTCCTATTCTTCCTCCTGGGCCTGTTGCTGGCGACCTTAATAGTGATGGCAGGGTTGATATTGCTGATTTAGCTATTGTTGCTATTAATTTTGGCAGGAAGTCTGTTGATGCTGGCTTTAATGCTAATATTGATGTTGCCCAAAATAATGAGATTGATATTGCTGATTTAGTTTTTGTAGCAAGGAGATACACTGGGTGAGGTTGATGAAAAATGAGAAATATTTTGGTTAGCTTGGTTGTTTTGATGGCATTACTGCCAGTTATTGTTAGCGCAGCAACTATAAACGCAGCAAGCTGCTCACAGGCAAATGTGCAGGCTGCCATTAATTCCGCAGTCGACGGAGATATAGTTTCTGTGCCTGCAGGCGAATGCACTTGGACATCCACAATAGCAATACCAAGCTCTCTTTCAGTATCCATAATTGGCGCAGGAGTCGACAGTACTTACATAGCCTTATCAGGAGCAAAGACGTTTAACATCAGGCCAAACCAGGGAGAATTTGTCAGGATAAGCAACATGGAACTTCAGTGTGGAATAGAGATTTCAGCTGGCTCTGGCGGGGTAAGGACCAAGGTGCAGGATGGATTCAGGGTTGACCATATAAAAATAGACCAGACCACGAGGGGTTCTGCAGAATGCGGCAGAGGTGGAAAGCTCGGAAATCAAGAAACCTGGACTTATGGTGTTTTTGACCACATAGAATTTTACCATCCTGGGGCTATAGGAGTTCTTAGCGGGACTCCACAAAGAACTGATATCCCATTTGGTCTTGGCCCTTGGCAAGAGGATGCTGGCTGGGGAGGAAAGGATTTCATTTATTTGGAAGACAGCATAATCCATAATACCTACGGAGGCAATCTTTATACTGTAGGCTCTTTCGATGGAAGATATGGATGGAAAATAGTCCTAAGGTACAATAATATGCTTGATGTGAACTGGGGAGGTCACGACATGCACACAACTAACAGCCACTCCTTAAGAGCTATGGAAGTCTATAACAATACTTGGAGATTATCAAGCAGTAACGGGGAAGCTTTATCATGGAATGGTGGTGCAGGAACTAGAGGAGGAAGCTATACTGTTTTCAATAACAGATTGGCAACCAGTCGCGTGCAGGATTTGGGGAATGGCCAGCCTTTGTTAGTCACTTATTATAGGTCAAACGGAAATGCTTTAGGCGCTTGGGGCAGTTGCGATAGTGTACAAGAAAAATTCTGCGTAGGGTCAAATAATCCTGCGCCGCATCCATTTACTGGGATGAATACAGAGGCGGGGGTTGCCTGTACTTCTGATTCTGAATGCGGGACAGGAAATTATTGTGTTCCTGTGGACAGCCAGATAGAAGCTAATGGCTATGTTTGTAGGGAGCAGCCAGGAACTGGAAGAATAGACCCTATCACTGGAGTTCACGCTTTGGATCCTGCTTATGAGTGGAACAACCTATGGTGCAAAGACAATGCAGGAGGCTTGTGCACTCCGAATATGGACCTGGACTGGAGAATAAATAATATACCGCAGGTAGTTCTTGGCAGGGATGTTTTTGATGATACTCCAAGACCAGGCTACACTCCTTATACTTATCCTCATCCATTAACTACTCGTGGCTCAAATCCATCTGCTTGCACAGAGACTGATTGGAGTTATAGCGATGGCTCTTGCCAGCCTAGCAATACTTTGACTAGGACTTGGACTAAAGTTAATGCTAATTGCCAGGGTGGCGTTTCTCATCCTGCAAGTGAGAGTGTTTCCTGCACTTATGTTCCTGTTGTTGTTCCTGGCGATCTTAATGGAGACACAAGGGTTGACATTTCTGATTTGGTTATTGTTGCAACTAGTTTTGGAAGGAAATCTGGCGATGCTGGCTTTAACTCTGCTGTTGATGTTGCGGTTAATGGAGAGATTGATATTGCTGATTTAGTTTTTGTAGCGAGGAGATATACTGGGTGAGATATAGTAATTCCTGCTGTTTAAGTAATCTTTTTATACTATTGGTTATTCTTTATTCTTTATGGTGTTTTATCATAATATCAACCCTGTATTATTGCATCTTGGCCCTTTTGAGATAAGGTATTATGGCCTGGTTTATGCTATTGGGTTCTTAGCTGTTTATTTTCTTTTCAGGTGGCTTGCCAAGAAGGGCGAGATTAAGAATTTTACTCTTGATAAAGCAGATGTCCTGACACTTTACCTTATTGTTGGCTCAATAGCTGGCGCAAGGCTTTTATTGTTTGTCTTCTATTCTCCTGCAACGTTTATTTCTGATCCCCTAGAGATTTTCAGGATTTGGAATGGCGGCATGAGCTTTCACGGGGGGATTATTGGCGCAGTTGTTTCATGCCTGATATTTTGCAAGAGGCACAAAATCAATTTTTACAAGCTTGCAGATTTTGCAGTTCTGCCTTTGTCTTTCTTTTTGATATTCGGTAGGATTGCTAATTTTATCAACGGAGAGCTCGTCGGCACAAAAACCAGTGTTCCCTGGTGCGTTGTGTTCAAGGATTATGATGGCTGCAGGCACCCTAGCCAGTTATACGAGGCTGCCAAGAACCTTGTAATGTTCATTTCCCTGAGCATTCTCTATTTTAGCAAGAGCATAAAGAATAAGCTAAAGGACGGCATCATATTCTGGCTTTTTGTCATGATGTACGGAGTCCTGAGGTTTATTATCACTTTCTGGCGAGATGACCCTAGATATTTTGGCTTGAGCATGGGGCAGTATCTTTGCATTGCTATGGTTATTACTAGCATTTACTTCTTATTCAGAATACAAAAGCATAAAAAGGGAGAAGATAAAGATAAATAGTGAGCCCTCCCCGGCGAATGAGGGGACCTGAAATTAAAAAGGTTTAACTACAACTAAATAATTTCCAGCGCCTCAAGCGGCGGCGAGCCTACGAGCAACTAAAATGAAAAAACCTATCATCATCGTGAATTTCAAGACCTATCCTAGCAGCACTGGGCCTGAAGCTGTGCATGTAGCTAAGATTTGCGAGAAAGTAGCTTTTGAGACAGGCACTGACATAAGAGTGGCTGTTTGCGCTCCTGACATTTACCCCGTCAGCAAGGTTGTGAGCATTCCTGTTTATGCAGAGCACATCGATCCTTACCATCCTGGAAGATATACTGGCAGTGTATTGCCAGAAGTTGTCAGGACTGCAGGAGGAACAGGCACTTTGCTTAATCATTCTGAGCATCAGATTCCAATGAACCAGCTAGAGGAAAGCATTAAGAGGGCTTCAAAGGCTAGCCTGGTTACTGTTGTGTGCGCAGATACTCCTGCAAGAGCAAGAAAGATTGCAGAGATGAAGCCTGATTTTATTGCAGTAGAGCCTCCTGAGCTTATTGGCGGAGATGTTAGTGTTAGCAAGGCAAAGCCAGAAGTGATTACTATGAGTGTCAAGGAAGTCAAGGAGAAGCACGGCATAAGATTATTAGTTGGCGCAGGCATTAAGACAAGAGAAGATGTGATTAAAGCTTTGGAATTAGGAGCAGATGGAATTCTCATAGCGTCTGGAGTAGACTTGGCAAAGGACCATGAGAAAGCGCTTAAGGACTTATTGCCATAAATCTTTTTCTATCTGACATTAATCTGTACTTGCTGAAGTTCCCCGTACTTATCAGTGCCGTCGGCATTATAAGCAGGCCAATCAGAACAACAATCTCTACAAGAATCTTTGCACACATAAATATTATATATATAAGTTCCTTTAGGGTCCTCTTTTGGAATCTTTATTCCTATTAGCATAAAACTATTCATATTATTTTTGATGTTAGTTGCCTCGCGCGTGAACTGGACTTCTGGGTTAACAGTAATGCCGGGAGGAACGCTTCTCTGCATGACATAAATTGCGAAATAACTATCATATCCGAGCTCATTGCTTAATCCGAGGGAAAACTTGGCTGTCTCGCCGCGATTAATATAAGCAATTGATGGGATAGTCGTGACTTGGGCGCCAGCGCTCAAAAGCTTAATAAGCCGCTGTTGATTAGCATCATCCACATCTCCCAGCTGTTCCTGGCTTATTATGACAAATTTACTCATGAGGAAGATGCCAATGCCCAGCAAAGCAAGGCAGATGATTGTTACGACAAGAAAATTAACTCCAACTTCTATGCTTGCTTTCTTCAAAACATTCACCTATTAATATGATTTAATTTGGTAATTTTATAACCATTATCTTTTCAGCCAGCCTGCCCTTGGTAGTAGAAAGTCTACTAGTGCGATTGTAAATGTATTCTAATGTTTTAGGGTCTCTTCCTGCTTTTTCAAGCACAGTAAACCCATAATCCAGCTTAATATCAATGGATTTAGACTCTTCAGGAACACTTTGGGCGCTTACTAATTCCAGTTCGTCTGTCCAAATTTCACTAACTCTTCCCAATTGCTTATTTATCATCTTTTCTCCAAGGACTTCGCTGCCTTCAAGCACTTGTATCCTTGTAAATGTTATGTTATTAATTAGGAAAGGATCCCTGTCCTTGAGAAACATTCTTATGCTAACAGTATCTTTGCCAATGATAAAAGGGTTATTTAGTGTAGTTAAAAGCTCTACCTTAAAAGCTCCTACTTGTAAAACATCATTGACCAGCTTTATGGAGTTAATCTTATCAGGCAACACTCCTCTAACGCATTTGTCATTTTCACAGTATTGAGTGATTAAAGCTGTTTCAATTGTTCTTTGCTTGCCAAAGTAACTTACATTGTATTTATATTTGCCTTCGCACTTTGTGCAGTCCTTGTCGCAGGTGCAGCTGTTCTCATCAGTCTCGCACTTGCTGTTGCCGCAGCAACCATCAAGCACTTTCTTGACGCATGCGCCTTCTGTGCATTTTGCTGTTATGCAAGGGTTGCCTGTGGCGCAATCACTATTAGTGATGCACTCAGGTTTCTTGCCACAGCTAGTAATAAAGAAGATGCTTACTAAAAATATAATTATTACTAGTATTGTTCTGGCTCTCATATTAATCTATCTGAGTTGTTTAACTAGTTCCTTCCTAAAAAATTATACTCTCTTACTAGAATAGCCATGAAGATAACAAGGACTGCTGCTCCTGACAAAAGCAAGGTTAAGCCATAGCCTAAGTCGCCTGGCAAGGTTATCATGTTGTAGAAACCAAATGCCATTATAGCCATGCCTAGCCACAAGAACTTATCCATTATCATCTTCATCATATCGAACTCTTCCTCATGAGTCATATGTCTTTTCATTTTATTATTAGCCATATTCATTCACCCCTCTTTTTTGCTTAATTAGATACATCGATAAATAGTTGCTTTGATGGGTCGTGGCTGTTTGTGTCATCAACGAAGTAAGCGTGAACAGTACAGACATAAGAAGTAATGCCAGTACCGGTTGCTGAACCATCCATTGCACTTACAGATACGGAGAAGCCCACATCAGTTCCAGCAGGAATGTCCTGTGATGGTGAAGAAATGATTATCAGACCCGATGCGTCGCTTCCAAAACTGTCAACACATTCGCCATTAACTACCTTTGCTGCGCGACCTGTAGAAGTTCCGTCATTAAAAACTGAAACTATCAATGGCTCTGATCTGCCTTCTTTTACTGCAATAGTTGAGGTGTCAAAAACAATCTGGTTGAGCGAGTCTGCGTGTATTGGCAGGTCTGTCCTGTCAATTATCCTTACCATCTTGGCCTGGCTTGATGTAAAAAGCTTGGTGACAAAACCAATTCCTAAGCCGAGAAGAGCCAAGGCTATTATCAGCACAACAATCGCATTAATACCCAATTCCATAGAACCCTTTTTATTTTTCATTACTTACACCTCTTTTCCTATTTTAACGATAATTTGCTTATTGTTAAATATCTTTTGATTTTAGGTATTTAAAGGTTTCGGAAATTCAGGGTTTTTGGCCTTATCCAAAAAACGTAACCTTTATAAACCCATTATTTATCCTGTGAAATGGGTTTAGAGAGATTCTGTACTAGGCATCATATAGATACTAATATTAAAGGGAATCATCATGAACATTGGAAAACAAGAACTGATAATAGCGCTTTCAAAAGAGCTTAAGATAATGATTAAGAAGCCTGAATGGGCTGAGCTTGTAAAGACAGGAGTATTCAAGGAGAGGCCTCCTGTGGATTCTGACTGGTGGTATATGAGAGCTGCCAGCATGCTATTAAAAATTCAGAAGCTAGGATGCGTCGGAGTTTCCAAGCTAAGGACCAAGTACGGCGGAAGGAAGAACAGGGGAGTTGCTCCTGAGCATTTCTTCAGAGGCTCTGGAAAGATTATAAGGACTATTCTTCAGCAGCTAGAAGTTGCAGGCTTGCTAAAGCAGGACAAGAAAGGACATCACAAAGGAAGAGTGTTGACTGGCAAAGCAGTATCCTTGATAGCGAACACATCCAAGAAGTTAGAAAAGCCAAGGCAGAAATTATTTGAGAAAAAGGTAGAAGAGAAAAAGGAAGCAACAGAATCAAAAGATTCTGAGCTTTCAGCAACAAAGCTGAAAGAAGTTAAGAAAGAAGTTAAAGCCTCGCCTGCGTTGACTGAGAAGCAGTCAACTCAAAAGTCAGAACTTTTGTCGATTGAGGCGCCCTAAATTAATTTTAAATTCATATTCAAAAAAATAAAATAAGAGACTAAAATGACAAGATACAAGCCAAGAGCAAAAAAGAAGAGGCTGCTTAGCAAAGCAGACCAGACCAGATGGGCTCCTTTCTGGACAGTTCCCAAGATTTATGGCAAGACCAGGAGAGTTCATCCTGGAAGGCATACTGTTGTCAAGAGAAACTGGAGAAGGAGCAAGATAAAGGCTTAGTGAAAAATGGCAAAAAAAGAAACCAAAGTAAAACTTGAAAGAAGCTATAATATTCCTATCAGAAAGAAGACCAGGGAGACTGCTAAGCATAAGAAGACTCCTCGAGCAATAAGGGTTGTTCGCCAGTTCCTGCAAAAGCATATGAAAGCAGAGGATGTGAAGCTTGGTCCTAAGCTTAACCTGTTCATGTGGAAGCACGGCATAAAGAATCCTCCGCACCACGTGAAAGTTCATGCTATAAAGGAAGATGATGTTGTAAGGGCAGAGCTTGAAGGCTTTGAGTACAAGGAAGCTGTTAAGTCAGAGAAGACTAAAGAGCCTAAGACCATGAAGGAGAAGCTCGAGAAAAAGCTGGGAGTTAAGGACATGCCTGAGGATGAGCCTGAGAAAGTTGAGAAAAAAACAGAAGAGACAAAGGCCGAGACTAAAAAAGAAACTCCTGCTCCTGAAAAAGTTCCTACTGCTCACGAGCTTGCTGCTAAGAAGCAATAAATATTTCTAAGGTTACAAGCAATAAATTAATTCTAAGATTACATTACTTTTATTTGGTTGGTCTTATTGCTTGCTTACTAGAGTAACAAGCTTCTTCATAACATCGTCAAGGCCGACAAACAAGTTCCTGTCAACATCTTCTGCTGCGCAAGGCTTGCCATTAATAAGAGCTTTTGCATGCAACTCATACTTAGGATGGCCTTCTTGCGTGTTATGCACAGGCTTGAGAGTAATGGTTATTCCCTCAAACCCAGAAATGCTGTCGCTGAGCTTCCTAGTATAGCTGCCCACAATCTTCTTGACAACTACTAGCTCTGCCTTGTCAACAAGTTGCTCGTCCTTAAAACCAACCAGGGTTATATTACCGCCAAGTTCAATCACTGTTAAACCCTCCTTTTAATAAAAAGAGAATGCTGGGTGTTTTTAAAAAGTTTATGATAGATTAATCAGCCACAACCTTTATAAATAGCCTGTTTTTCTTCGTCTATATTCAGGAATGTGGGCTTAGCTCGCCTGAACCTGAGCAATAAAACTATTATAATGGAGGCTAATTAAAATGGGAATGTATAAGTATCTTAGAGAGGCTTGGAAAAAGCCAACTGATTCTATAATAGAAGTTCAAAGGCAGAGGATGATCTCCTGGCGAAAACAGCCAGTAACTTTGAGGATTGAGCATCCAACCAGGATTGACCGCGCAAGAAGCCTTGGCTACAAGGCAAAGCAAGGCTTTATCATAGTCAGGCAGAGGATTAATCGTGGTGGAAAGATGAGAGCCCATGACCTTGGAGGAAGAAGGCCTAAGACTTCAAGGCTTAAGAAAGTTCTTGACAAGAACTACCAGGTGATTGCAGAGGAAAGAGCAGCCAGGAAGTTCAACAACTGCGAAGTGCTGAACTCATACCTAGTTGGCAAGGATGGAAAGCAGGCCTGGTTTGAAGTCATAATGATAGACAGGCATCATCCTAATATCACACGTGACATACAGCTCAGGAATATTGCCCACCAAAGAGGCAGAGTATTCAGGGGATTAACCAGCGCAGGAAGAAAAGGCAGAGGCCTAAGGAATAAAGGCTTTGGTGCTGAGAAGGCGAGATAAGAATATTTTTTGTTTTAAAATTTTTTTCTCTAATGTTAATTGGTTTTTGCAAATAACTCTGAAGAATACAGGGCAAAAACTAAAGAAGATGAATTAAAAAAAATAAAAGAAAAAATTTGAAAAAGTTTTACTTCTTCCTCAGGAATGCAAGGCCTAAGCCTGCACCGACAATTGCAAGTCCTAGAGTTAATACTGAGAACTCTGGCACTCCTGGCTCGCCTCCTCCGCACTGAGGATCTGATGGGTGCAAGTCGCAGTAGCTAGGGCAGCTGCCTCCATAATTAGTCTCGGTTGTGCAGTCACTATCGCAGTAATTGCATTGCTCCCCGCAAAGAGGATTGCATCCTATGCCGTTGCTGGTGCCGTCATCGCATTCTTCACCGTCATTTATAATGCCGTCTCCGCAGCCTTCAAGAGGAGTGCATTCGCTCCATGTGCACTGGTCTGTGCAGTATTGTGTGCCTGCATAACCATTTGGGTCTGTGCATTCCTGGAATGGTCCTAGTGCATAGCACGGACCAACTGTTGGACAGACTATGTCTTGCTCGCAATCCTCTCCAGCATCAACAGTGCCGTCGCCACAGTAAGGCTGTGTTTCGTGGCTGCACATGCAGTTGGCAAGGCAACCATCTATGGTGTTAACATTTCCATCATCACAATCGTCGCTGCTGTCGCATTCTGCTCCGCACTGGCCTGGAACGCACTGGAAATTAGTAGCTGAGTCAGGTGCGCACAAGCAGTTAGCATTGCACTCTCCAAATCCGTCTCTTGTGCCTTGCTTCTTGTCCTGGCATTCATTTGCTGATTGAGGGCAGTACGTGTTGTCAACGGTGTTTTTCATCTCGCACTCCTCGCTTACCTGGTTTATCACTCCATCACCGCAAACAGCAGGATTAGGGTGGTTAATGCCATTGTAATAGCAGTCCTTTTCCTGGCTCTCAAGAACATTAGTATTGTGCTTTCCAGAAGCAGTTGCTGTGTTCTCATACTCGCCTAAGGTTGCTGTTCCTGAAGCTGAGCAAGTCATTGCCTCTCCAGGAGCCAAGGTTGTTTTTGGGCATATTACTGTCTCCTGGTTATCACTAACTGAAACATCTGTCAAAGCTACATTACCTGTGTTCTGAACAACGTATTCCCAGGTTATAGGGTCACCAACATACAAGGTGAGGCCTGGAGCTGACTCTTCTGTTTGACCATTTACTGTCTTGCTGACCAATGTGATCTGAGGCTCTTCAACCAATATTGAGGATAATGTTCCTACAAGGTATGCAGAGCTTGTTTGTCCTTCTTCTGTTATGAACTCGCTTACTGGGCTTCCGCTAGGATATGAGTCAACAAAGCCTGATATCTTTAATGTGTAAAGCTTGTCTCCTATTGTATAAGCTTCTTCACCATAGCTTGAAGGGAAAGTAATCCTGTCGTCACAAGGAGTATTTGATTGCTGGATGCTATCGTCGCAATTATCAAGGTCATACTCATTAGTCGTTTCCAGGACATCAAAATCAAAAGTGAACTCAGGGTTAGGACTGACAGCTGGTGATGAAAATACTAAAGTTACTTTCAAAGTAGCTCCATCAACAGCGCCTCCGCTCCAAATAGGCCAGTTCAAATGAGTTAACTCGCCAATCAGGAAAGTTTCTCCTTCATTAAAAGCCTGGGCGCTTTCGCCGTCAAAACGCAAGCCGCTCTTGCTAACGTCAACTGGATCGCCCCACCTTACTTCATTAGTGTTAAGGCCGGTAATATAATTGCCACCACTAGTAGCAGTCCAGACGCCGCTTGAAGAGCTGAGAGTATAATCAGCTGCGCTTACTATCATTGCACTAAATAATGCTAATACTAGCATTAAAACAATTGTCTTTTTCATTTTCGTTTTCCCCCGATTATTTTTTTAATATTTAATAACATGAAATAAAAATAACAAAAATAAAAAAATTTTCAGCTTATTTACCTGCGCCTGTCATTGTTCGTAATGATGCAGGTCTTTACATCGCCAGGATAAAGCCTTACTGTTCCAGCTGCTGAGCAATCACCGCTATAGGTTGCCCTGTACCCTCTGTCATTTGTCTCCCATACTTTGTAATAACCAGAGTCAAAGGTGTTCTGCACTCCGCTATGCACATGCTTGGTGTTAACCCAGAGATAAAAGTCGCTCACTGTCTTGGTCCTGCCGTCGTCATTAATGACTATCTTAGTCACTGTCAGCTTAGCTTTTGCTGTACAGTATTCATCGACTTTTCCATCGCAGTCATTATCTTTTCCATCACCGCAAATTTCAGTTACTGGTGTTCCTGCTGTTGCTGAGCACGTTCCCCAGACACTCCAACCAGCTATCCCGTTGCAGGTTTTTGTCTGAGTTCCAGTTGCTGCGCACATTCCAACTCCGACAGTGCAGCTTTGTGATGGTGCTGTTAACCCATCATCAATAGCTCCGTTGCAGTCATCGTCCAAGCCGTTGCAGGTTTCTGCTGCAGATTGTCCCGGAGTTGCTGAGCAAGCTCCAAATTCGCTCCATCCACTAACTCCGTTGCATGCCTTTATTTGTGTTCCAGTTGCCTGGCAAACTCCGACTCCGACAGTGCATGCTTGAGAAGGTATTGTTAACCCATCATCAACTAAGTCATTGCAGTTGTCATCCAAGCCGTTACATGTTTCTGCTGAAGGTATGCAAATAGGCCCGCATACGTCTTCTTCATCAATTTCTGCATCGCAGTCATTATCA